>NZ_JBICCO010000026.1:0-77345 GCF_043119405.1 Achromobacter sp. 413638 | reverse complement strand
CCCCCCCCCCCCCCCCCCCCCCCCCCCCCCCCCCCCCCCCCCCCCCCCCCCCCCCCCCCCCCCCCCGCGGCCGCGCGTGTCTCAGTATTGACCCGGTGTCGCGGGGACGGGGGCCTACGTTATATTGCGGCCCTTGCCCTGCGTGCCTTCAGGCGGGCAGGGCGCAGTCATTGCCCCTGATCACGGAAGCCCAGCCATGCCCCAGCCCATCGAAGTCATCGCCACCCTGTTGTTCGCGGTGGCGGTCCTTCATACGTTCTCGGTGCCGTTCTTCGCGCGGCTGGCGCACAAGGGCGGGCCGCACGCGGGTTTCTGGCACCTGTTCGCCGAGGTCGAGGCCGTGTTCGGCGTGTGGGCCTTCGCGCTCATCGTCGCCATGGCGGCGTTGTCCGGGCCGCCCGCGGCCATCGAGTACATGGACACGCGCAACTTCACCGAGCCGCTGTTCGTGTTCGTCATCATGGTGGTGGCGGCCAGCCGTCCGATCCTGGAACTGGTGGGACAGCTGGTGCGGCTGACGGCGCGCGTGCTGCCGCTGCGCCGCGAGCTGGCCACGTTCTTCGTGATCATGTCGCTGGTGCCGCTGGGCGGCTCCTTCATCACCGAGCCGGCCGCCATGACGCTGGCCGCCATCCTGCTGCGCGACGCCTATTTCCGCACCAGCGGCCGGGCCGGCTTCAAGTACCTGACGCTGGGCGTGCTGTTCGTCAACGTGTCGATCGGCGGGGTGCTCACGTCCTACGCCGCGCCGCCCGTGCTGATGGTGGCGACCACCTTCGGCTGGGATTCCGGCTTCATGCTGCAGCACTTCGGCTGGCGCGCCGCCGTGGCCGTGTGCCTGAACGCGGCGCTGCTGACCCTGGCCTGCCGCAAGGCGCTGCTGGGGCACAGCGTGGGCACCGGTGGCGGCGTTGACGCGCCTGAAGGCGCGGACCGGCGTCCGCCGGTGCCGGCCGTGGTCATGCTGGTGCACCTGGCGTTCCTGGTCGCCGTGGTGCTCACCGCGCACCATCCCGCGATCTTCCTGGGCCTGCTGATGATGTTCATCGGCTTCACGGAAGCGTACAAGCGCTACCAGAGCCGCCTGATGATCAAGGAAGGGCTGATGGTCGGCTTCTTCCTGGCCGGGCTGGTGGTGCTGGGCGGCCTGCAGAAATGGTGGCTGCAGGACCTGCTGGGCGGCCTGCAGCCCTTCGTGCTGTTCTGGGGCGCGACCGCGCTGACGGCCATCACGGACAATGCGGCCCTGACCTACCTGGGATCGCTGGTCGAGCGCACCAGCGAGGCCTGGCGTTACATGCTGGTGGCGGGCGCCGTCACCGGCGGCGGCCTGACCGTGATCGCCAACGCGCCGAATCCGGCCGGCTTCGCCATCCTGAAGAACCATTTCCCGGACGGCAGCATCTCGTCAGGCCGGCTGTTCCTGTCGGCCCTGGGGCCGACGCTGGTGGCGGCGCTGATGTTCCTGCTGCCCGTCTAGGCGGTCCGGCGGGCGGCGCGGGACCGGCCCCAACCGGCCTGGGAACCGTCGGGAAAGCCGGCCGGCGGCTCGCGGGAAGCGGCGTGGGGCGCCCCGGGCGAGTCCGGGCGCGGCGTCCTGGGGGACCCGCCGCCCGGGCCGTCTCCGGTTGTTCATGAAAAACCGCTAAAATTCAAGACTTTCCCGTATTTTTTTGGTCTTGCCTTCAGCGCGCGGCATCCGCCGCCGCGTTCGTGGCCGGGCCATGGCCAGACCGCCGGGCCGTCTGCCCGTCGTGATTTGGCGAACGGTCTTTTGGAACGGTCTTTTGATACGCCGGGTTCGCGCCCGGGAGCACGAAATGCCCATTTACGCTTATAAGTGCAGCGCCTGCGGCCATGCCAAGGATGTGCTGCAGAAGATCTCCGACGCGCCGCTCACGGTTTGCCCCGAGTGCGGCCAGAGTGCCTTTTCCAAGCAGGTGACCGCGGCTGGCTTCCAGCTCAAGGGCTCCGGCTGGTATGTCACGGATTTCCGCGGCAACGGCAGCGGCGGCGCGTCCACGTCGGCCCCGTCCGAGAGCGCCGCTCCCGCGGCCGCGCCGGCCACGCCCGCGGCGCCGGCGGCCCCGGCCACTCCCGCCGCCACCGGGTCCGCGGCTTCCTAGAGCCACGCGATGCGAATGCGCGTCATCAAGAAGTACTTCATCACCGGCCTGCTGATCTGGGTTCCCCTGGTCATCACGGTGTGGGTGCTGGGTCTGCTGGTCGCCACCCTGGAAGGGTTCGTGCCCGGCTTCCTGTCGTCCGAATCGCTGTTCGGCGTCGACATCCCCGGCTTCCGCTTCGTCCTGGTCGTGGCGGTGGTGCTGCTGACGGGCATTTTCGCCGCCAACCTGATCGGCCGCACGATGGTCGACCAGTGGGAGGCCCTGCTGGGCCGCATCCCGTTGGTGCGCTCCATCTACAACTCGGTCAAGCAGGTCAGCGACACGGTGCTGGCGCCCAACGGTCAGGCGTTCCGCCGCGCCGTGCTGGTGCAGTATCCGCGCGCCGGCGCCTGGACCATCGCCTTCGTCACCGGCACGCCCGGCGGTGAGGTGGCGGAACAGCTGCCCGGCGAGCACATCAGCGTCTACGTGCCGACCACGCCCAACCCGACCTCGGGCTTTTTCCTCATGGTGCCGCGCACCGAGGCGATCGACCTGCAGATGAGCGTGGACGCGGCCCTGAAGTACATCGTTTCCATGGGCGTGGTCGCCCCGGCCGCGGCGATGCCTGCCGCCGACCGGCCCGCCCCGCCCGTACCGGCGCCCCACGCCGATTCGTAACCCTTTACGCTACTACCAAGCACACAACGGAGTCATCCCGCATGCGTACCTGCTATACCGGCCAGGTTTGCCGTGACCATCTCGGCCAGACCGTCACCCTGTTCGGCTGGGTGAACCGCCGCCGCGACCACGGCGGGGTCATCTTCATCGACCTGCGCGATCGCGCGGGCCTGGCCCAGATCGTGTTCGATCCGGACAACGCCGCCTTCGCCACCGCCGAGCGCCTGCGCAACGAATTCTGCATCCGCGTCACCGGCCTTGTGCGCGAGCGTCCGGCCGGCACGGCCAACGCCGAACTGGCCTCGGGCGAGATCGAAGTGCTGTGCAAGGAAGTCGAGATCCTGAACGCGTCGGTCACGCCGCCGTTCCAGCTCGATGACGACAATCTGTCCGAGACCACCCGCCTGACGCACCGCGTGCTGGACCTGCGCCGCCCGCAGATGCAGCGCAACCTGATGCTGCGCTACCGCGTGTCGATCGAAGTGCGCAAGTTCCTGGATCAGCTGGGCTTCATCGACATCGAAACCCCGATGCTGACCAAGAGCACGCCCGAAGGCGCGCGCGACTACCTGGTGCCCTCGCGCGTGAACGCCGGCCACTTCTTCGCGCTGCCGCAGTCGCCGCAGCTGTTCAAGCAGATGCTGATGGTGTCGGGCTTCGACCGCTACTACCAGATCACCAAGTGCTTCCGCGACGAAGACCTGCGCGCCGACCGCCAGCCGGAATTCACCCAGATCGATTGCGAAACCTCGTTCCTGAGCGAACTCGAGATCCGCGAGATCTTCGAGAACATGATCCGCCACGTGTTCAAGGTGGTGCAGGACGTGGACCTGCCGTCGCCGTTCCCGATCATGACCTGGACCGAAGCCATGCGCCGCTACGGCTCGGACAAGCCGGACCTGCGCGTGAACCTGGAATTCACCGACATGACCGACGTCATGCGCGACGTGGACTTCAAGGTCTTCGCCGCCGCCGCCACGGCGCCGGGCAGCCGCGTGGTCGCCCTGCGCGTGCCGGGCGGGGCCGAGATGTCGCGCAGCGAGATCGACGCCTACACGCAGTTCGTCGGTATCTACGGCGCCAAGGGCCTGGCCTACATCAAGGTCAACGAAGTGGCCAAGGGCCGCGACGGCCTGCAATCGCCCATCGTCAAGAACCTGCATGACGCCGCGCTGGCCGAGCTGATCAAGCGCACCGGCGCCCAGGACGGCGACATCATCTTCTTCGGCGCGGACCGCGAGAAGGTCGTGAACGACGCCATCGGCGCGCTGCGCGTGAAGATCGGCCACAGCGAATTCGGCAAGAAGACCGGCCTGGCGATCGCCGGCTGGAAGCCACTGTGGGTCGTCGACTTCCCGATGTTCGAATACGACGAGGAAGACGGTCGCTACACCGCTGCCCATCACCCGTTCACCAGCCCCAAGGACGGTCACGAGGACTTCCTCGAATCCGATCCGAGCAAGGCCTTCGCCAAGGCCTACGACATGGTGCTGAACGGCTGGGAAATCGGCGGCGGCTCGGTCCGTATCCACCGCGAGGAAGTGCAGAGCAAGGTGTTCCGCGCGCTGAAGATCGGCGCCGAGGAAGCCCGCGAGAAGTTCGGCTTCCTGCTGGACGCGCTGCAGTACGGCGCGCCGCCCCATGGCGGCATCGCCTTCGGCCTGGACCGCATCGTCACCATGATGACCGGCGCCGAGTCGATCCGCGACGTGATCGCCTTCCCGAAGACCCAGCGCGCGCAGTGTCTGCTGACGCAGGCGCCGTCGGAGGTCGACGAGAAGCAGCTGCGCGAGCTGCACATCCGCCTGCGCAATGTAGAGAAATAGCCCACCCCCGAAGCGCTGCGCGCTTCCCCCTCAAGGGGGCGCGGCTACGGACCGGCGGAGCCGGATCCGTGCCGCTGCGCTTGTGGGGCGCTGGTGGCTTGCGGGGAGGGTGCCTCGATTTTCTGGTGCCTTCTTTTCAATAGCCGCCACTGGTTATGCGCAGTTTCAGAGAACGCCCTGGACTTGTCCGGGGCGTTTCTGTTTCTGGCTGCGTCGCGGGCGGTAAACGGCAACTGAAATGCGGTAATCTGGCAAGCGCCGCCGGGTGTGGCGGCGTCGGGTCGGGGTGCGCTTGCGGGCGTCCGGGCCGGCGGGTTCCGTGTCTTGTAAGGCGCCATCGCTTCCATGTCGCTCATCCGTGTCGTCAGCTACAACATCCATAAAGGCCGCTCGGCGCTGGGCCGGCGCGACTCCCTGAACGAGCTGCGCCTGGGCCTGTACGGGCTGCGTCCCGATCTGGTCTTCCTGCAGGAAGTGCAGGGGCGCAACGAAAACAAGTCGCTGCTGGATGCGCAGCATGAATCGCTGGCCGCGGCGCTGCGGCTGGACGTAGCCTACGGGCGCAACGCCATCCGCCACCAGACCGACCATGGCAACGCGCTGTTGTCGCGCTTTCCGATCGTCGAGCACGAGAACCAGGACATCTCCGACCACCGCCTCGAACAGCGCGGCCTGCTGCATGCCCGCATCGAGCTGGACGGGCGCGCCGTGCATTGCTTCGTGGTCCACCTGGGCCTGTTCGCCGGCAGCCGCAGCCGCCAGATCCTGGCGCTGACCGAGCGCATTCGCCGCCTGGTGCCCGAGGGCGATCCCATCCTCATCGCTGGCGATTTCAATGACTGGGGCGACCGGCTGGCGCCGCTGTTCGTGCAGCAGCTCGGCCTGTACGAGGTGTTCTCGCACGCGCCGCGCAGCCATGGCGGCGAGCTGCCGCGACTGCGCGACTCGGTCAAACGCCTGACCAACGCGCTGCGCGGCGTGCCCAACGGCATTTCGGTCATGGAGCGCACCAACCAGCTGGGCATGGACGGCAGCTCGCGCCTGCTGCTGCCGCCGCCGCGCACCTTCCCCGCCGTGTTCCCCTGGTTCCGGCTGGACCGCATCTACCAGCGCGGCTTCGCCGTGCGCAGCGCGCGCGTGCTGCGCGGCCGGGAATGGGCCCGGCTGTCCGATCATTCCCCGCTGCTGGCCGAGCTGGAACTGCCGTGAAGCGCGAGCCGGTCAGGCTGGACTGGACGGATGGCAACGACATCCGGCTATTGCAGAACGGCGCGGACTTCTTCCCGTCGCTGTGCGCCGCCATCGACGCCGCCACGGTCAGCGTGCACCTGGAAACCTATATCTTCATGCTGGACCGCAGCGGCGAGATGGTGCTGCGGTGCCTGGCCGAAGCCGCGCTTCGCGGCGTCAAGGTGCGGGTGGTGCTGGACGGTTTCGGCAGCGCCGCCACCGCCGACGAGGTCCGAGTCAGGCTCACGAACGCTGGCGCCCAATGCCGCATCTTCCGGCCCGAGCCGCGCTGGTTCGCCAAGCTGATCCCGTCGCGCAGCCGCCTGCGGCGCCTGCATCGCAAGGTCAGCGTGATCGACGGGCAGATCGCCTATGTGGGCGGCATCAACATCGTCGACGATTACGATGACCTGGACCCCTCTGACGGCCTGACCGCGCCGCGCTTCGACTTCGCCGTCAAGGTGCGCGGGCCGGTGGTCACCGACGCCGCCTACGCCCAGGATCTGCTTTGGGTGCGGTTGAACTGGGCGCGCCTGCGGCGCCATCCGCGCGACTGGAACCGCATGCGGCTGGCCAAGCCGCATCATGTCGCCGTGGCGCCTTGCGGCCAGATGCGCGCCGCGCTGGTGTTGCGCGACAACCTGCGCTTTCGCCAGACCTTCGAGCGCGCCTATCTGCTGGGCATTACCGAGGCGCGGCGCGACATCCTTATCGCCAACGCCTATTTCTTTCCCGGCGTGCAATTCCGCCGCGCCCTGGCCAGGGCGGCGGCGCGCGGCGTGCGCGTGCGGTTGCTGCTGCAGGGCAAGGTCGAATACCGCATGCAGTACCACGCCACGCGTTCGCTGTACGACCAGCTGCTGCGCGACGGCATCGAGATCTACGAATACATGCCCGGCTACCTGCATGCCAAGGTGGCCGTTATCGACAACGTGGCCACCGTGGGCTCGTCCAACCTGGATCCCTTCAGCCTGCTGCTGGCGCGCGAAGCGAACGTGGTGATCGACGACCAGCCCTTCGCCTGGGACTTGCAGGAACGGCTGGAGACGGCCATCCGCGAGGGCGGCCGCTTCATCCGGCCGCTGGACTATCAACGGCGCGGGCTGCTGCGGCGTTGGGTGGACGCGGCGTCGTATGTACTGCTGCGGATTGGCGTGGCGCTGACGGGAACCTCGGACAAGTACTGAGCCTTTTTCCGTCGCGGCGCTGTGCGTGCTACGCGGGCTTGCGCCGCGCGCCGATCAGTCCCAGCGCCAGCGCGGTGCCTACCAGGATCACGCCGGCGCCCGCCAGGATGGGGCCGGTGATCGTCTCGTTCAGGAACCATGCGCCCCACATCACGCCGAAGATCGGCACCAGGAAGGTGACGCTGACCGCGCCCGTGGGGCCCACGTTGGCGATCAGGCGGAAGAACACGATGTAGGCCGCGCCGGTACAGACCACGGCCAGCAGCACGGTGGCGCCCCAGGCCATGGCCGAGACCGGCGCCTGCGGCCAGGTCATCACGGCGGCCGGCAGCAGCACCAGCGAGGCGGCGACCATGCTGCCGGTGGCGTTGGTCAGCGCGTCCACGCCGGTCAGAAAGCGTTTGGTCCAGTTGGCCGCGATGCCGTAGAACACGGGCGCGGACACGGCCGCCAGCACGGCCGGGCCGGTGCCGCCGGAGGTGAAGCTGAGCTTGTCCCAGACCAGCACCACGATGCCCAGCAGCGCGATCAGCAAGCCCAGCGAGCGCGACCAGGCCAGCTTGTCCTTGAGCCAGAGCCAGCCGATCACGGCCCCCCAGACGGGCGTCACCGCGTTGGACACCGACAGGAAGCCCGCGCCCAGCGATTGCGCCGAATAGGCATACAGGACGAAGGGCAGGGCGGCGTTGAGCGTGCCCACCACCAGGATGGCTTTCCAGTGCCGCGCCATCAGCGGCAGCCGGCCGCGCCAGATCGCCGCCGGCAGCAGGAACAGCGCGGCCAGCCCGACGCGCAGCTCGATCAGCGGCACCGGCCCGAATTCAGGCACGGCGATGCGCATGAACAGGAACGAGCCGCCCCATACGGCGGCCAGGACCAGCAGGTCCAGCAGATCGCGACGACGCATGTGCAGTCCAGTCTCAGGAGGGTTTCCGGGCAGAAGCCAGGTTCTTCATCTTCACCCGGTGCGCGAGCACCGCGCAGGTCAGGGACAGGACAATACACAAGCCCAAGCCAGTCCGCACTCCGTTTAGTACGGAACTATGCGAAATCAGGATACCCACCAGCGCCGTGCCCAGCGCGCTGCCGATCGCGCGCGTGGTCTGGACCAGGGCCGAGGCCACGCCCACGTCGCGTCGCTCGCTGAGCATCTGCATGAACAGGGTCAGGTTGGGCAGCAGGAAGCCCAGCGCGCAGCCGTTCACGAAGAAGGCCGACAGAATCCACAAGGCCGAGGTGCCGGGCGAGATCAGCAGCACCATCAAGGTGCCGGCCGCCAGCAGACAGGCGCCGAAGACCATCAGGCGCTGGGGTTCGGTCTGGCGGTGGAACAGCCGGCCGTTGATGATGCTGCCTACCGAGATGGCCGCCACCAGCGGCGTGAGCAGCAGCCCGGCCTGGCTGGGCGTATAGCCCAGGACCTGCTGCAGCAGCAGCGGGCTGTAGAAGATCAGCACGAACATCACCGCGCCCACGGTCATTGCCGCCAGATTCAGCAGTTGCGGTTCGCGGCCCGCCAGCACGCGCAGCGGGAAGATCGGCGAAGCCACGCGCCGTTCGATCGGAACCAGCAGGGCGATGGCGGCGGCGCCCGCCACGGCCAGGCCCAGCGCCAGGCCGGGGTGGGCGTGATCGCCGCTGGCAAAGCCCAGCTCCAGCGCCGCCAGCGGCGCGCCCACCGCCACGACCAGCAGCAGGGCGCCCAGCCAGTCGATGCGGCGCTCGCCGGTGTGGACGGGTTTGATGCGGGGGAAGTAGCGCGCCAGCAGGAACAGCGCGACGGCGGCGGCGATCGGCGATATGAAAAAGGCGGCGCGCCAACCCAGCGCCTGGGTTGCCGCGCCGCCGAGCACCGGGCCGATGCCGCTGGCCATGGCGAAGGCGGCCGACACCAGCGCCATCCAGCGCACGCGCTGCTTGGCATCGGGGAAAAGATCGGCGGGCGCGGCGAAGGCCGTGGCGATCATCATGCCGCCGCCGATGCCTTGCAGCGAGCGGAACAGGATCAGCTGGCCCATGCTCTGCGACAGCCCGCAGGCGATCGAGCCCAGCGCGATGATGAGCACCGACACCAGCATCAGCGGCTTGCGCCCGAACATGTCGCCCAGGCGGCCGAAGATCATGATGGAGGCGGCGGTGGCGAGCAGGTAGCCGGTGCCGACCCAGGCGTACAGCGCCATGCCGTTCAGCGCCTCGGCCACGCGCGGCAGGGTGGTGCTGATGATGGTGGAATCGAAGGCGGCCAGCACGACAGTGGCCGAAACGCCGGCCATGGCCATCAGCAGGTCGCGGCGCGATGGCGGCGGGGTGGCGGGCTGAGCAGGGGGAGGCGGGTCTGGCTGGGGCTGCGGCGTAGGCGGGGGCGTGCTCATTTAGTTAGCATATCACCGCCGAATGGCCGCAGCCGTCCCGGTTGGCCAGGCTGTCCACTACTTGTAGAGGGTGTGGTAACTCAGGAACACGGCGATCACCACCAGCACCAGCGCCCAGGACCAGCGGGAGTTGGACAGGCCGCGAGGCTCGGGCTCGGGCGGCGGGGGCGGCGGCGCCAGCCGCGGCTGGCCGGCCATGTAATCGATGAACGCGGCGAAGAAGCGCTCGATGATCTTCTCGCCCGCCTTCAGGATCAGGCTTTCGCCGCATTCGGCCAGCTTGCCGCCGGTCATGCCCGCCACCGTGTAGGCCACGCGGGTGCCCTGATCCTTGGTGCTGAGGTTGACCTGGGCGGTGCCGATGGCCAGGCAGGCCGCCCGGCCCTTGCCTTCGAACACCAGGGTGCAGCTGTTGGGGGGAGCGACGTCTGACAGCAGGATCTCGCCGTCGTAGTCGGTGTCGATGCCGGCGACCTTGGCACGCAGGGTGACGGCGTATTCGGTGGGGGAGCGCTGCGTGACGTTGACGCATCCGGGGATGCATCGCTGCAGCACGGCAGGATCGGTCAAGGCGTCCCAGGTCTGGTGCTGGGTTGACGGGATCCATTGGGCATCGGCGATACGCATGGTTGTCTCCTTGAAGAACTGCTATGACGTATTCTTGCGCCGAATGCGACGTTTGGCTACTCCTCCATGCTTGCCCATGGTTTTTTCACGGTACGCCGTCTGCATGCAGGGCCAAAATAGTATTAATCGGTAATGATATTTATTCTTATTTATGGAAGGAAATTGTTGCACCCAAGGATTGCGTGCAGCGCCGTAACAACGCCTGAGGGCGTGAGGTGGAAAAGCCGCGCGGAAAGGGGGCGGCGGAACAAGGCCATTAAGCTACTATAGCCAGTTGATCAAAGAAGCGATTCGAGGCGATCGACTTCGGCTGGATAGGAATGGTCGCCCTCAACGTTGGTGTTCATCGTTCCCCGAAAGTGGGTACCGGTGTGGGCAGCCCTGACCTAGATGTGGCGAAGCGCTAGCTGCCGCTGGAAAGGGTTTACGCATAAAATCGCGCCACTTTATTGCTGGTGTACTCCATGCTTTATGTTTTAGTCGCATTCCTTATTTCGTTGATCATCACCCTTTTGCTTGTCCGGTTCAATTCGTTGCATGGCAGGTACACCGCCGATCACGATATAACCAGTGTTCAGAAATATCATGTCCGCCCTGTGCCCCGAGTTGGCGGGATGGCAATCGTTGTCGCCATGTTCGGCATATGCGTACTTGTGGCTTTTCGCGAACGTTCACAAATGGCGGATCTGCTGACGCTATTGTTGGTTGCGATGCCAGCCTTCTTGGGCGGACTTGCTGAAGATGTTACGAAGCGTGTGCGTGTTCTGGTTCGTCTTGGACTTGCCATGATATCTGGTGGCGCCGCGTACTATTTTTGCGGTGCCACGTTGACTCGTCTGGATATTATTGGCGTCGACTGGCTGCTGCAATTTGGCGCAATCTCTCTAATCTGTACCATGATTGCCATCGCGGGGGCCGCGAATGCCATCAATATCATTGATGGATATAACGGACTGGCAGCGGTAATAAGCGCAATGATCTTTGCTGGATTTTCCTATGTCTCCTATTATCTGGGAGACAGGCTGCTGTTGATTACGTCGGTGGGCATGATCGGCGCCATAGTAGGATTTCTGGTATGGAACTATCCAAGAGGCTTGATTTTTCTTGGAGATGGTGGAGCATATTTTATCGGGTTCATGATTGGTGCTGTCTCAGTATTAATGCTGGCTCGACATCCTGAAGTATCCGCGTGGTTTCCATTGTTACTATGCATATATCCAGTTTTTGAGACATTGTTCTCCATCTATCGGAAGAGATTTCTCCGAGGACAGTCGCCGGGCATGCCTGATGGCGTGCACCTGCATATGCTTATTTACAAACGCCTGGTACGCTGGGCGATTGGTTCCAGCGATGCGCGCCACAAGGTTCAGCGAAATGCGATGACGTCGCCATATCTTTGGCTGCTCACGTCATTTGCCGTCATTCCGGCGGTGTTGTTTTGGCAGAATGAATATCTGCTGATGTTTTTCGTGGCCGCATTCTCCGCAATGTACGTGATCCTATACCGAAGATTGGTACTGTTCCGCATGCCCAAATGGCTGGTCATCAAGAAAAGGGCCAAAATAGTGCGGCGGGGGATAAAGGGAAAATGATCTTTTTCGCGCGCTCATACGTGGCCGATTTTGATGCGCGTTTGGGAAAATACTTTGATGCCCTGACGGCTGCAGGTCTTTCTTATCACTTCATTGGTTGGAACAAGGACGGCTCGGTGCGAGCCCAGGATGACAGGCATACGCTGTTTTCCATTCGAGCAAGGCTGGGCGGGGGCTGGAGAAATGCCCTCGCCTTGGTGCGTTGGAACGTGTTTCTGTTTTGTCAGTTATGGCGGGCACGAAAGAACCTGCGCATTGTGCATGCCGTTGATCTGGATTCCGCGGTTGCCAGCTGGATGTTCTGTGCAATTGCACGCAAGCGGCTGGTGTTTGACATTTACGACAAGTACACCGCAGTACGCAATATATCCGGCGTGGTCGGGAGAATTTTGGATTCACTCGAAACACGCATCGCCAAATCTGCTGACCTCACTTTGATTGTTAGTGAAGAGCGCTATGTGCAGCATGGGTTGCCTGCGGGACAGGCGAATGTGCTGGTTTTGGAGAATGTGCCCAACGCATGCGCGCATGGCCGGCCCATGCGGAAATTGAGCAGTCCCTGGATGATTGGATATTTTGGAGTGCTGGAGCCTAGAAATCGAGGCCTGGAAGACTTGCTTGAAGTGTGTGCGGGGAGATCCGACGTTGAGCTGCATGTGGCCGGATATGGGGGCTTGGAAAATATGTTTGCCGCCAGTGGCACCGAGTTTTCCAATATCCATTTTTACGGAGCCATGTCCAGCTCTGCTGGCTTGACCTTGATGGCTAGCATGGATGTAGTAGTTGGCATGTACTATTTGAGCGTCCCGAATCACTTGTATGCGTCACCTAACAAATACTATGAACATCTTATGTTGGGACGAGGTATGCTCACCACCGTTGGTACACCCCCTGGTGCGAAGGTGATGGATCTGGATACTGGTTGGGCAATTTCCGAAGGGAGTTCCGCAATCGCGGCGTGGGTGGAAGATTTGGATCAGACAAGAATTGGGCGGGCAGCGGGCAATGCGCGCAGGATATGGTGTGAAAAATACTCCTCCTATTTTTTTGATAAATATATGGGAGAGTACGTCGGGTGCATCAAGAAATTGCTCAAGGGTGTGCCTTGATGTGCCTGGAGGATGTTCCGTTGGTATCAATAGTGATGCCGGCTTATAACTCGCAGAGTTACATAAGAAGTGCGATAGATTCAGTTCTTGCGCAGACGTTCGAGGGCTGGGAGTTGTTGGTGATCGATGATTCGTCAATCGATAATACTGCCGAGTATGTGCAGGCTTATAGCGATAGGCGGATTCGGTATTTGAAGAATGCGCAAAACCTGGGCGTGGCAGAAACTCGCAATAAAGCTATTGAAATCGCGCGGGGAAAATACATCGCCTTTCTTGATAGCGATGACATCTGGCTGCCTTATAAGCTCGCAGCGCAAGTGGAATTGCTCGAACGAGGTGCGGTGATTTGTTACGGGAGCTATGCGCGGATGTCCAGTGATGGCCGTCTATTGAATAAGGTAATCGCCCCGGCATCGTTACGCTACAGCGATATGCTGAAATCCAATTCCATAGGCCATCTGACGGGTATATATCGGAAGGATAGTTTTCCCAACCTGCGCTTTGAATCCTGTGGGCATGAAGATTATGTGTTTTGGTTACGCGCAGTTAAGATTTTGGGGGAAGTGCACGCCGCCCTGCCTGATACTCCTCTGGCACACTATCGCGTGCTGAAAAATTCATTGTCATCAAACAAGTTGAGAGCAATCCGGTGGCAATGGAATGTTTACCGAAAGATCCTGAATTTTTCAGTGGCAAGAAGCACTTATTATTTTTCTTTTTATATTTTTAACGCGCTCCGAAAGCGTTATTCATTCGGGCTGGGGCGTCATGTAAAAAATGGATTGTAGATTTCGTGAGTAGCTCGCAAAAGTATTCTTCTTCGCCCGTTTCGCTATTCAAGTCACTTATCAGATATCGAGCGTTGATCGGCGATCTGGTGAAGCGGGAGGTCGTGGGCCGCTATCGGGGCTCGGCCTTCGGATTGTTGTGGTCCTTTTTCAATCCGATTTTCATGTTGCTGGTGTACACGTTTGTCTTCAGCGTCGTGTTCAAGGCTCGTTGGCCGGGAGGCACCGAATCGAAAACAGAATTCGCATTGGTCCTGTTCGCGGGTCTCATGATCTTCAATTTCTTCGCTGAGTGCATCAACCGGTCTCCGGCATTGATCCTGTCGAACGTCAACTATGTAAAGAAGGTGGTTTTCCCCTTGGAAATCCTGCCGTGCGTAGCTTTGGGCTCGGCCTTTTTTCATTTGCTTATCAGCTTGGCTGTGTGGATCGTCTTCTATTTGATCTTCTATGGCGTGCCGCACGCAACCATATTGCTTTTCCCGATTGTAGTCCTGCCCCTCATCATCCTGGTCTTGGGCGTGAGCTGGTTTTTGTCAGCGCTAGGAGTATTTCTGCGCGATGTGTCGCAATTCATAGGAATTGTCACCACCGTGTTGATGTTCATGTCGCCCATATTCTATTCGGCGACTTCATTGCCGGAACGATATAGGGATTTTCTCCATCTGAGCCCGCTGACTGTTGTCGTTGAGCAAGCCCGCAATGTTCTATTCTGGGGTGTCGGCATTGAATGGCGAGTTTGGTTCTTGTATACAACTGCTGCTTGCTTGATCGCTATCCTCGGATATGCGTGGTTTCAGCGTACCAGGAAGGGGTTTGCAGATGTCCTCTGATTCCTTGGCGATCTCGGTCAATAATCTGAGCAAATGTTTCCATCTTTACGACAAGCCGCGCGACCGGTTGCTGCAAATGTGCTCATTCGGGCGGCGACAATATTATAAGGAATTCTGGGCTCTGCGCGATCTGTCGTTCGAAGTGCGCCGCGGTGAAACCGTCGGTATCATTGGCCGAAATGGATCCGGCAAGTCCACATTGCTGCAGATGATTTGCGGCACTCTGACGCCGACGTCGGGGGATATTTGGACTAGCGGCCGCATCGCGGCGCTTCTGGAATTGGGTGCTGGTTTTAATCCGGAGTTTACCGGCCGTGAAAATGTTTACCTGAATGCGGCCATTCTGGGTTTGACGCGACGCGAGACTGATGAGCGCTTCGACAGCATTGCCGCATTCGCAGATATCGGCAGCTTCATAGATCAACCGGTAAAGGTATATTCCAGCGGGATGTATGTCCGGTTGGCGTTTGCCGTCGCCATCAATGCAACGCCGGACCTGTTGATCGTCGACGAGGCCCTTGCGGTAGGTGACGCCAGATTTCAATATAAATGCATGCGGCGTATCAAGGATATTCAGAACGCTGGTGCGGCGGTGCTGTTTGTCAGCCACGATGTGAGCTCGGTGCGGACGCTGTGCCAGCGGGCCGTCTGGTTGGACAAGGGTTCTTTGCGCATGATGGGTGAAGTGTCCAACGTCACCAGCAAATATGCGGAATTCATTTACCTGGACGAAAACGGTTCGGAGGCGTCAACAGAAAATGCGCCGCAACAGACCACGACGATGAACTCGACTCCCGACGCGACAGTCGTTGATGAGCCGATGAGCATGCATTTGGATGAAAAACCGGCCTCGCATTGGGGTACACAGACGGGATTGGTCAGCCATGCTGCCGTGCATACCGCAGTGGGTCAGCGCAAGGATGTGTTCGATTGGGGTGAGAGTCTTTGCGTCAAAATCGTATTCCAGCCTCCGAAGGGCGTGGATCTGCGCGACGTTGGTGTGGCTTTTTCCATAAAAAATGAAAAAGGAGTGGATCTGCTCGTCGCCAGTACACAGGAAAACGGCGCCATGGAGATCGACGATGTCCAGTCGCAGGTACGGATCAATTTCAGTTTTGCAAATTACCTCGCGCCAGGGAAGTACCTGTTGGTTGCTGCATTGGAAGATATAAGATCGGCGGGCGCATCCTATTTCGAATATGTTGAAGGTGCGCACTATTTTTCAGTTGTTTCTTCAAAGAAACTCATGGGAATTTTCCGGCCCGATGTTGTTATTACGCTTGATGGGGGCTCGGCATGAGTGAGATGGATATTAATAGCCACGAATATTGGAATGGTCGATTCGAGCGGGATTGGGAATCCAATTTAGGCCGGGAGCAATCGAGGTTCTTCGCCAAGGTGGCGTTGGACAACTTGCCGGTCTGGTTGACGGCTGCCGTCAAGAACGGTAATTGGTCTGTCTGTGATTGGGGGTGCGCGCAGGGTGACGGCACGGCGGTTCTCGCGGACTTCTTTGCGCGTAATCGAGTGACGGGCATCGATTTTGCCGAATCGGCGGTTGCCAAGGCGCGAGCAGCATATCCTGCGGTTCATTTTGATGCGCAGGATTGGCTCCATGGCGATGGACAGCATGAGAAATTCGATCTGGTATTCTCCTCGAATACGCTTGAACATTTTTCAGAGCCATTCAATATAATCCAGGACCTGTTCCGGCATGCAGAACACTCTGTGGTCTTGACCTTGCCGTATCGCGAATTGGATCGCATCGCCGAGCACTTCTACACCTTCTTGTCGGAGAACATCCCTTTGATGCCTCATCCCGACTGGCTGTTGGGATATGCAAAGGTGATTGACTGTTTTCCCATGGATCCGACGTATTGGTATGGCGAGCAGATAGTCCTGGTTTATGTGAAAAAGATCTGGATGGAATCAAAGGGACTGGTTCTGGCGGATTTCTTGGGAGATGACATTGCGATCTCCGTTGACGCGGCCGAAACATCCCGTCGATTGCAGGCCGCGCATGTCGAGAATGAGCGCCTGGTAGACGAGACTGCAAAGATGCAGGCTGCGCTGCATGCGAGACATGAAGAGGTGGAACTGAAGGCTGGACAGGTAGAGGCGCTGGAGCGCCAGATTGGCGCTTTGAACAGTGAATTGATCGCCATAAAAAATAGCAATACATGGCGTATGACCCGCTCGCTAAGATTCGTCTCGGAAAGCTTGAAGAGAATTTTTAGAAATTGAAGTTCCACTGAATACTATGAATAAAACCAACGGATTCGCCATATCTTGGTTCTTTGCGCCTTATATTGGATCAGCGGATATTGATTTCTATAAGCGTATCAAGAACACGAACATCGACTACCTTGTGGCGCAGGTCGCGAGGGAAATCAAGGATGATCGCCTATTGCGTTGTCCCGGGAACGCGCGTATCGAGCGCGTGGAGATCAGGGTTGATCACAAAAATCCCCGCACCGTGTCTGCGCGCGAGAAGTTCTGCAACGAAGTTTTGAGAATTTTTGAGGCCGCTGATCGAAAGTTCGATTTCATCATTTCGCATTCCAATGAGTTGATCAGCCACGAGGCTGCGGCGCGCATTCGTCAAAAATATCCAGGGATTCCATGGATTGCGTATTTTGGCGACTTGTTTGCACGCAATCCTTATATCGCCCATATGCCGGGATATCCTCTGGTCAAGGAGGATACGTTTATCGAAGAAGAGACCCTGCGTAATGCAGATATTATTCTTCTGAATAATGAATACCAGCGAGACCTGATGTTCTCTGGTGACCTGGCGAAGTACGCGAGCAAGGCGGTTGTGATTCCGCATTGTTTCGATCCGGCAATGTACGGAGTTGGCGTGCAGAATGAAAGCACCAAATTCGTATTCTCCCACTTGGGTACGCTTTACCATGTAAAGCGTACTGCGCAGCCAATCTTGCAGGCGGTTGACCGCTTGCTCGATATATATCCGGAATACAAGCAGAAATTTGAAGTCCGCTTTTATGGGGCATCGCCTTATCCGAATGACTTGAATGCACATACTGGAATGAGGAATGCCGATCATGTGCATTTTGAATCGGCGGTGTCCTATCTGGACAGCCTTGAACTCATGAGGCAATCTGATGTTTTGTTACTTGTTGATGGGATGTTCAACGAGGAAGAAGATGGCATAAAATGCAATCCGTTCTTCCCTGGCAAGCTCGCCGACTATATGGGAGCAATGAAGCCCATCGCAGCGGTGACCATGGCAGTTGGGCCGACTGCCGATATCCTTCTAAGAAGCCGAAATCTGATCGCCGACCTCCGGGTCGATCGAATTGCCTATATCTTGAAGAGATATCTGGATGGGAAGGTAACTCCGGATTTCAGCGTCTATGCTGATTATTCTATTAATACGATTGCGCCGCAGATGGAAAACGCAATCAGATCGGTTGTGAAGGAGTAGATGATGGCAGCGTATGATTTTATTATTGTGGGCGCGGGTTTCGCTGGCTCCATATTGGCCGAGCGCCTGGCCTCGGAAAACGGCAAGAAAATATTGCTGATCGAGCAACGCGATCATATTGCGGGCAACATGTATGACTATGTGGACGAACACGGCGTTGTGATTCACAAGTACGGGCCGCATCTGTTCCGGACGAATAGTCCTCGCGTATTGCACTACATCTCGCAATTTACTGGTTGGCACCCATACCAGCATCGGGTTTTGGCGAGTGTAAAGGACCAATTGGTCCCGGTGCCGTTCAACCTGACATCGCTGGAACGACTGTTGCCTGATCAGGCGGAAGAACTCAAGGCTCTGCTGGTGGCCGAATTCGGCATGGATGTGAAGGTGCCGGTTTCCGCGTTGCGCAAGCATGCAGATGAGCGTATCCGCGAATTTGGTGAGTTCGTGTTTGAGAACGTTTATCTGAACTACACGACCAAGCAATGGGGTGACAAGCCGGAGAATCTGGATTTCGAAACGATCACGGCGCGCGTGCCAGTCCATATCTCGTATGACGATCGTTATTTCCAGGAGCAGCATCAAGCGTTGCCAAAGGATGGCTACACGAAGATGTTCGAAAGAATGCTCGCCAATCCTTTGATTGAGGTGCGCCTCAGTACCAAGGCGGTGGATGTTCTGTCGTTTGAGCCGAATTCCGGGAAGATTCTCTTCATGGGCGAGCCCTACGAGGGCGGCGTGATCTATACCGGTCCCATTGACGAGCTTTTTGGCTACAAGTTCGGAGAGTTGCCTTATCGTTCGTTGCGGTTTGATTTGGAAACTCACGATGTCGAGTTCTATCAGCCTTGTGCGACTGTCAATTATCCGAATACGCAGCTCTATACTCGCATCACGGAATACAAGTACCTGATGGCCAGTGTTCCAGAGAAGACTACCATCATGAAGGAGTATCCCCAGGCGTATGATCGTCTGGTCCCGGCGCAGAGCATTCCCTACTATCCCATCCCCAAGGATAGCAATGCCGCGCTCTATGGGAAATATCTGGAACTTGCCAGGGAGTATCAACAACTGATGCTCGTCGGGCGGCTGGCTGAATACCGCTATTACGATATGAATAATATCATTGAGCGCGCGCTTGACGTGTTTGACAAAGAATTCAAGGGTGATGAGTCGAAATGAGCCCTAAAGTAAGCGTTGTCGTCCCTGTCTACAATCTGGAGTTTTACATAGACAGGTGCCTGCGTTCGCTGGAGAACCAGACTTTGCAGGATATCGAAGTGCTGGTTGTGAATGATGGCGGCACGGATGACAGTCAATTGATAATTGACGAATACGTCGCGCGCAGACCCGATATATTCAAGCCGCACATAAAGACAAATGGCGGGCATGGGGCGGCATGCAATTACGGCATTGACCGTGCGACTGGCGAGTATATTGCCATCGTGGATGGCGATGATTTCCTTGATGCGGATTCTCTGGAGTTCATGTACGAGAAGGCGCGAGTCACCGGCGCTGATTTGCTGATCGGAAACTTGCTTTATTGCTACACCGGCAGTACCGCGCCTTTCAAGCCCTTGCCGTTTGAAGGCGAGCGGGAATTGGGGCGGGAGGATCGTGATCTTTTGTACAAGAATTGGGCTACGCCTTGTGGCCGGTTGTACCATCGGTCCATCTTTGCCGACCCCGATGTGCGCCTGTTGGCGGGGGTGATCTTTGCAGATGCGAATTTCGTTCCCAAGAGCTATCTGGTGGCAAAGAAAATCTACTATGTAGACAAGGAACTATATAACTACGATATCACTCGACCCACCCAGTCGATGAAACAGACTGACAAACGTATCTTGAATATCGTTCCGGTGCTGGAGGATATGCTTGCGTTTTATCGCAAGAAGGGCGAGTTTGATCGCAACCGTACTCAGTTGATGTGGTACGTTGCCCGGCATTGCACGGCATGGGTCAGCAAGGTCAAGACGCTGCAGGGCTATAGCCGTATCCACGCGCTGCAAGAAATCTTCTCTGTTGTCGATAAGAACTTCAAGAGTGACTGGATAAAATCCGGCATCATAGAAGAGTCTTTTGGCCGAGGCGTGCAGAAGAAGATTGCGCTTGCACGGATGTTCCGCTATTGCCCGATTACATGGTTCTGGGCATTGATTCCGCGCTTGCAGAGGGTGGACAGAGGTATTGAGAAGCTGTTGGGCCTCCCCTTGCGTGCTTATCAGTTTCTGAAGCGCCGCCTGCTGCGTGGCTTTGCTGGTGCCTGATCAATCGGCAGAAAGGTATTCTGCCCTGAGAAAATGAAGAAAACGATATTTGTGACTGGCGGTGCCGGCTATATAGGTGTGCATACTTTAGTATGTCTGCTGGATGCTGGTCACAGGGTGCTGGTGCTTGATGATTTTTCAAACAGCAGTCAATTGGCATTGGCGCGCGTTGAAAAAATAACTGGCGCGGATGTTCCGTTCGTGCGCGGCGATGTTCGAGATATGGGGATCTTGAAGCGCCTTTTTGCGGAATGCGCGGAGAAGGGTGAACCCGTATCGTGCGTATTGCACTTTGCGGCGTTGAAAGCTGTCGGTGAATCCGTCAGTCATCCGCTGAGGTATTATGATGTCAACGTGACAGGGACCTTGAATCTTCTTGCCGCAATGCACACCGCTGGAATACGACAAATGGTGTTCAGTTCCTCGGCAACGGTATATCGTCCGGCTTCAGATTTGCCCTATACGGAACAGCACGCAATCGGACCGTCGAATCCTTATGGCCAAACCAAGGCGATGGTGGAGCAGATATTGCGAGATCATTGTGAAGCCAACCCTGATTTCGCCGGCATCGCCTTGCGGTATTTCAATCCGATTGGAGCCCATGGCAGCGGACAAATCGGAGATCAGCCCCTGGGGATTCCCAATAATCTTTTTCCATACATAACTCGGGCTGCAATCGGCAGCTTGCCTGTGTTGCCGGTTTTTGGGACGGATTATCCAACCGTCGATGGCAGCGGTGTGCGCGACTACATCCACGTTTCGGACCTGGCCGCTGGGCACGTCAAGGCGGTTGACTGGGCGTCTGAAAACGATGTTCGCGGTTTTCATTCCTTCAATCTGGGTACCGGCCGAGGCACGTCGGTGTTGCAGTTGATCCAGACTTTTGAGGCAACGAACGGAGTCTCCGTTCCCTTTGAGGTCCGAGGCCGTCGCAATGGAGACATCGCGGAGGCGTGGGCGGACGTATCTGCGGCGAATCGCATCCTCAAATGGAGCGCGATGCACTCGATCGAAGATATGTGTCGGGATGGCTGGAATTGGCAGCAGAAGAATCCTGACGGCTACGTAGAATAGATCTTTAGCTTTTCTCGCTCGTCCCTGAAGGACTGCCGTTCTTCAGGGATGAACCAGTCGATGTCTCAACGACGCTGCAGCAGGGTTTGCACAATGCGCTCGCTGGCTTTTCCATCACCGTATGGGTTGTGAGCGAAGCTCATCTTTTGATACTCCGCGGTATCCGACAGCAGCAGCCTGAGTTGACCTGTGATCAATGCCACGTCCGTGCCGACCAGGCGTACCGTGCCGGCCGCCACGGCCTCGGGACGCTCAGTCGTATCGCGCATTACCAGCACGGGTTTGCCGAGTGATGGCGCTTCTTCCTGGATGCCACCCGAGTCAGTCAGAATGATGTGAGCCCGCATCATCAGGTAAACAAATGGCAGGTAATCCTGTGGTTCGATCAGGTAGACGTTCTTCAGATCGCGAAGTAGACGGGTGACTGGTTCCCGCACATTGGGATTCAGGTGCACGGGATAGATGAAATCTTCGTTTGGAAATTCCGCCGCAGCGGCGGCGACACTTTCGCAGATGCGCTCAAAGCCGGCGCCGAAACTCTCACGGCGATGACCGGTGATGAGAATCACGCGGCGGTCCGTTCGCAAGTAGGGAAAGCTGGCCTCGAGTTTCTGGCGCAGCGCGAGATCGTTTTTGATATTCTCGGTGATGGTCAACAAGGCATCGATGACCGTATTGCCTGTTACCACAATGGCGCTTGCGGGTACGCCCTCGCCCAGGAGATTGGCCTTGGAAGTGTCGGTAGGGGCGAAGTGGATCTGCGCCAAGGCGCCGGTCAACTTGCGGTTGGCTTCTTCCGGCCAAGGGGAGTAGATATCACCTGTACGCAGGCCAGCCTCTACATGACCGACGGGAATCCTCTGGTAATACGCAGCCAATGATGCAGCCAGGGTCGTTGCGGTGTCGCCGTGTACCAGCACGTAGTCAGGTTGAAATTGCTGCAAGACGCCTTGCATGCCAGATAGAATTCCCGCCGTGACGGCAGTCATGTCTTGGCCCGGCTTCATGATATTCAAGTCGAAGTCAGGCTTGATGCCGAACAGCGCGAGAACCTGGTCCAGCATTTCACGATGCTGCGCTGTTACGCAGACTTTCGATTCGATTGCCGGGTTGTCGGCAAGTGCCTGAACCAGAGGCGCCATCTTGATGGCTTCGGGACGAGTGCCGAATACGGTAAGGATTTTCATTATTCAACGGGATGAACGGCGGTGCATGGGCCGCAGGCGGAAAGGCTCTCTATGGCGCTTGGCGCCCGGAGGTCCATTACGATAGCAAGAAATTCCGTAAAATTGCGCCCCTCTTGAGGCAGTTCCACTGTGCGCCGCGCTTGTAGCCGGTATTGGTGAAAGGTAGACATGCGCTTACGGCAAGTAGGGATTGGACGGAGTGCTGCTGTCTTGCTCGTGATTGTGGCTTTCCTGGCCATAGCGATGGTGTTTCGTCCAGAACCCGTTTCCGATTTCCTGTATTACTGGATGATCGCGCAAGCGCCTGATCTGTACCACAAGGGTGGTGTGGTGGGTTGGCTGTTCGCTCCAATGAGGGCAGCCGGCATTGCGCCGTACGCCGCGGCGGCATTGCTCAACATATGTTGCGCGGTCCTGGCAGTCTTCGCCATATTGCCTTCAGGCAGGTGGCCGGGCAATCGCATGACGTCGCTCTCGGGTGCGGGCGTGGTGATACTGGCCATTCTTGCCGCCACCCCTGCGGCAGCGCTGGTGGCTACCGATTTGATGGCGTTGAGCGCGTTTGTGATCGGGATGCGTCTGCTCACATGCCAGGGCCCGTCGTCGCGTCGCTGGCTGACGGCCACGGGAGCGCTATTGTCGCTAGCCTTGAGTGCATCGTTGCGCCCGATCTATGCGCCGGTGATGATCGTTTCCGGTGTCGCACTGATGTTGATCCAACACGGAATGTGTGCCTCAGAGGAGACAAGCCGCTTGAAAGGGCACCGGTTTTCAGCAGGCCTCGCGGGGGTGCTGATCGTGCTTGGCGGGCTCCTTGTGGCCAACTTGCTAGAGCGCAGCCTGTTGAATCATTCCCGCACCAGTCAATATGCTCCCGGCGTGGTGCGCGCAGTGGTCGCCATTGGCCATGATATGGGGGATGGCAAGGAGACTTGCGGCCGGTGGTCGGAAAGCCGCGCGCGTTTTGGCCTGGATCGCAGGGCAGAGCCTTTGGTGCCGTTCATATTGGACCGGCAGAGGGAAGTCGGTTGGAAGAATCTGCCTGGGCTGTATGCATGCAAGATTTCCCGCTTGCTGGGCTTCCGAGATTGGTTTGCTTCTTGGTTGGAGGGGTCCCAGCGCTACCGCCAAGATCGGATCTTGGCGGACAGCATGGGGGTGGATGTGTCGGAGGTGGACGCGGCGGCGCAGCAAAGCCATGTTGCCAGAACCGACGAGATGCGGCTCGCCTATGAGGCGCGAGCCCGCATGCTTGTCAATGCCTCTCATTGGATCGGGGGCATGTTGCAAATCATGATTGTGCTGTTTCTTGCCGCGTCGACGATGGCGCTAGCGCGTGCCAGGTCGCTTCGATTTGATTTGTGCGTGCTTGGCGTTTCTCTTGTTCCGGCCATGGCGTTGATCGTTTTGCACGGCGTATTCTTCGAGGTGCAGGCGCGCTACGCCTTTCCTGTCTGGGTGCTTCCCCCTGTTTTCATGACGTTGATCGGTAAGGCAACGGACAGCGGCTTTCTCGCCGCAACGGCTGGCCGGCCTCCGGTGCCGGATGTGGTGTAAATTCGCGAACTACCCGTTCCTGGTCCGTTTTCCCGTCTCTTGATGCCAACCCGCATTCTCATTGTCCGCACATCGTCCCTGGGCGATCTCGTGCATATGCTGCCCGCCATTTCGGATATCGCCCGCCATGTGCCGGACGCTGAAATCGACTGGGTCGCCGAAGAAGCGTTCGCCGAGATCCCCGCCTGGCACCCCGCCGTGAACGAGGTCATCAAGGTCGCCCACCGTCGTTGGCGCAAGGCATGGTGGTCGGGCCAGGTGCGGGCCGAGCGCAAGGCGCTGCGCGAGCGACTGCGCGCCAAGAAGTACGACATCGTGCTGGACATGCAGGCTCTGCTCAAGTCCGCCTGGCTGGTGCGCCAGGCGCGCGGCGTGCGCCATGGCCTGGACTGGCGCTCCGCGCGCGAGCCGCTGGCGTCCCTGTTCTACAACGTCCGCCACAAGGTGGAGTTCTGGCAACCGGCGGTGATCCGCCAGCGCAAGCTGGCGGCGCTGACCTTCGGTTACCAATATGCCGGGCAGCCGGACTTCGGTTTGCAGTCTTTTGCACGGCAGGGCGGGCCGGGCCTGGCCGGCGATACGGTTCACGATGTCCCGAGCGAGGGGCTCAACGTATCCGACATGCCCAAGCTGCACCATCTGGACCTGGACCGGGGCTATGCCGTGGTCATGCCGTCCGCCAGCCGGGACGACAAGCTCTGGCCCGAGGACGACTGGCGCGTTGTGTTCCGCCGCCTGCGCGACGCCGGTTGCGCCCTGAAGCTGCTGGCTGGCAACGAACAGGAAGCCGAGCGCGCCCGCCTGCTGGTCGCCGGCATGGACGGCGCCGAGGTCTTGCCGCGCATGAGCCTCACGGACGTCGCCCGCCTCTTGGCCGGATCCCGCCTCATGGTAGGCCTGGACAGCGGCCTGACGCATCTTTCCGCCGCGCTGGGCCGCCCCACGATCGGCATCTATCGGGCCTCGACCCCGGTCCGCACGCCGCTGGTCGGCTCGAACTACACCGCCAGCCTTGGCGATCGCGGCGCTTCGCCCTCGCGCGAGGCGGTCATGGCCTCGGTCGAGCAGGCGCTGGCCGCCAAATGACATGAACCGCGGCGTCTATACCCTGGCGCTGCGGGCCGCCTCGCCCCTGGTCTGGCTCTGGATGGCTCACCGGGCGCGTCGCGCCGGCGGGCAGTGGCAGATTTTCTCCGCCGAACGTTTCGGCCGCGGCGCAATGCCGCCGGCCTCGTTCGCCGCGCCTGTCTGGGTGCATGCCGTCAGCCTGGGCGAGACGCGCGCCGCGCAGCCCCTGCTGCAAGCCCTGCTGGATCGCGGCCTGCCGGTGCTCTTGACGCACATCACGGCGACGGGACGGGCGGAAGGCGAGCGCCTGTTCGCCGACGCCATCGCGCGCGGCCAGCTGCGCCAGGCCTGGCTGCCCTACGACTTTCCCGGCGCCACCCGCCGTTTCCTGGCGCGCTGGCGGCCGCGCTGCGGCCTGCTGATCGAACGCGAAATCTGGCCGAACCTGCTGGCCGCGGCGGGTGCCCAGCGCGTGCCGATGGGCCTGGTCAGCGCCCGCTATTCCGAATCGTCGCTGCGCCAGACCCGCCGCATGGGCGCGGTGATGCGTGAAACGCTGGCAGGCCTGGACCTGGTGCTGGCGCAGACGCCGCAGGACGCGGAGCGGCTGCGGCAGGCCGGCGCGCCGCAGGCCGTGGTGACAGGCAGCTTGAAATTCGACCTGACGCTGCCGCCGGCGCGCGTGGACGCCGGACGCCAGTGGCGCGCGGCGCTGGGCCGGCCGGTCGTGGCGGTCGCCAGTACGCGCGAAGGCGAAGATGCCGGTTTCATCGATGCGATCAAGCGCGTGTCGGCCCTGCCGGGCGCGCCCTTGTTCCTGCTGATTCCCCGGCATCCGCAGCGCTTCGACGAAGCGGCGGGCCTGCTGGATGAGGCCGGGCTGCCCTTTGTCCGGCGTTCCCGGGATGTATCGCCGGGGCCGGACACGGCGGTGCTGCTGGGCGACAGCCTGGGCGAAATGGCTTTCTACTACGCGGCCTGCGATGTGGCGATTGTCGCCGGCAGCTTTGCGCCGCTGGGCGGGCAGAACCTGATCGAGGCCTGCGCGGCCGCGGTGCCGGTCATCGTGGGGCCGCATACGTTCAATTTCCAGCAGGCGGCGATCGAGGCCATCGAGGCCGGCGGCGTTCTGCGCGCGGCCGATGCCGGGCAGGCGGTGCAGGTGGCGCTGGAATTGCTGAAGGACGATGCGCGCCGCCAGTCGATGGGGCGGGCCGGGCGGGCGTGGTTCGAGACGCATGCCGGCGCCGTGGCGCGCACGATGGGCGCCTTGTCGCCCTGGCTGGCCTGAGAGCGCCATCGCCCGGTTTCCAGGCGGCATGACATCCCCGGGTTCGTGGCGATCGGCCGTCAGTGCTGCGGCGCGGCCTTGCCGGTGAGCGTGACCGCCCCGGCGTTCAATTCCTGGTTCAGGCGCCGCGCGTCGCGGCCCGCGTCTTCGGGTCGCATGCCGAGCATGCCTTGTCCCAGCGCATAGGCCCACAGGTTCGCCAGCAGGATCAGGATGAACAGCACGCGCATGGCCGGCCCGTCCCTTCAGTCCGGATTGCCGGCCGTGGCGCGGGCCATGGCGGCCAGGCCGTCGAGCACGGGATGGTCCAGGTAGACCGGCACGGGCGTGGCGCCGAATGCGCCGCCGGCGTCGGCGAGCAGGCGCTCGATTTCCTGGTGGACTTCGGGCCAGCCGCCGCCCGCCGCGAAGATCTGCGGCGTTTCGCCATAGCGCTGGCGGCCGGCCAGCCATTGGCGCACCACCGCGCCGGCCTGCGCGGCGGCGATGCCGGAGGCGATCGCCTCGTGCGTATCGGCGGGATAGGCGACGACGCGGCCGTCGGCGACCGGCAGGTTGGCGGTGCCGTGGGCCAGCGCGTTGCGCATCATGGCGGGGCCGGGCAGGATCAGGCCGCCGGCGAACACATTGTCGGGGCCCACGGTGTCGATGGTGGTGGCGGTGCCGAAGCTGGCCAGCAGGAAGGGAGGATGCGCGCCGGGCAGGCGCGACAGCACGCCCAGCAGCGACGCCCACCGGTCCGAGCCCAGCTGGGCCGGCTGGCGGTAGCCGTTGGTCAGCCCCAGCGTGCTGGGCTGCGAGCGGGCCCAGGTCACGGCGCAGCCGCGCTTGAGCAGGATCTCGGCAATGGCCGCGCCGCGCGCGTCGCCGGCCACGTTCACGCCCAGGGCGCGCAGCGGGCGGCGGGGCAGGCCATCCAGCCAGCGGTCCAGCGCCGCCAGGTCCAGGCCGTCGAACGCGACAGCGGCCGGCTCGCGCGGCATGTCGGGATTGTTGGCGTCGAGCCAGCCGACCTTCAGGCGGCTGTTGCCGGAGTCGATGAGAATGATCATGCTTGCGGCCGAATCGAGATTTCGCCGACCGAGACGGGCGTGTCGCCGGCCTCCGTGCGCAGCAGCAGCCGGCCTTGCGCGTCGACGCCGCGGGCGGTGCCGCTCATCAGCACGGCGCCCTTGTCCAGCACGTTCACCGGTCGTCCGGCCAACGCGTCCACGTCGGCGTAGCGTTGCGCGAAGGCGCCGAAGCCTTCGCGTTCCAGCGTGCGCACCGCGTCGTGCCAGGCCATGGCCGAGGCGCAGACCAGGTCCACGGGCGTCGAGGGCCGGGCGTCCGATTGCGCGGCCACGCGGGTCCAGTCGGCCACGTCGCGACCCAGGGCCAGCGACAGCGCGTCGGCGTCGATCAGGTTCACGCCCATGCCGATGACCACGGTGTAGCCGGCGTCCGCGCCGCCGGGGTTGCGCGTGGTTTCCACCAGCACGCCGGCCAGCTTGGCGTCGCCCCACTGGACGTCGTTGGGCCATTTCATGCACAGACCGGGCCGCGAGCCGGGGCCCGCGACGGACCGCAGCGCCTCACAGGCGGCGACGCCGGCCAGCGGTGACAGCGCGGGCAGCTGGGCGGCGGGCAGGTGCACGTCGAAGGCGCAGGAAAACATCAGGGTCGCGCCCGAGCGGTTCTGCCAGGGGCGGCCGGCGCGTCCGCGGCCGGTTTCCTGCAGGTGCGTGCCCAGCAGCCAGGGCTTGCCGGCGCCTTGTCCGGCGCGGGCGCGGCCCAGCAGGTCGGCGTTGGTCGAGCCGGTGCTGGCCGTCCAGGCGACGTCTTGAAAGGCGGGCAGGCGCGAGCCGAGTTCCCGGGTCAGGGCTTCGGGCGCGGGCAGCGCGGCGTATGGGTCTTGAACGGGCATGCCCGCGATTGTAGGGCAGGAGCGCCGGATCCCGGCAAAAGGCGGCCAGGGCCGTTCCCGGTATGACCGCAGGGCCTTGGCGGGCGCCGGTAATGCCTCGCGAGTGAAACGCGGCAGCGTATATGATGGCGGATACATTTTTGCATCGGTGTGTCTTCCCTATGCCCCATTCCAACTCATGCCCGCCCGGCGCCGCGCCTTTCCGCAAGGAAGGCGGGGTGTGCCATGTTGCGGGAGACTGGAGCGTGCTGGCGCTGGCCCAGCCCGGCGAGGTCGAGCGCCGGCGCGAGGCCATGGCCCGCGCCGCGGGCGGCGAGGGCGTGCGCTGGGATCTGCACGGCATCAGCCGGCTGGACACCATCGGCGCGCTGCTGATCTGGCAGGCCTGGGGCGAACGCCTGCCGGAGCGCGTGCGCTGGGCGGCCGGCCAGCAGGACGTGTTCAACGCGCTTTCCCTGAACAAGGGCGGCACCCGCGATGTGCCGGCCAAGGAAGACCCCTGGGGCTGGCTGCGCGCCGTGGGGGATGCCGTGTTCCGCGCGGCCGGCAATGGCCGCGCGCTGCTCATCATGCTGGGACAGCTGATCCTGGATCTGGGCGCCATGCTGCGCCGTCCGAGGCTGGGGCCATGGCGCGAGATCTCGGCCCAGGTGTACCGGGCCGGCGCGCAGGCGCTGGGCATCACGGCGCTGGTGGGCTTCCTGATCGGTGTCGTCTTGTCCTATTTGTCGGCGCAGCAATTGCAGATGGTCGGCGCCGACCGCTTCATCGTGCGCCTGCTGGGCGTGTCCATCGTGCGCGAGCTGGGGCCGGTGCTGGCCGCCATCCTGGTGGCGGGCCGGTCGGGCTCGGCCATCACCGCCCAGATCGGCGTGATGCGGGTGACCCAGGAGCTGGATGCCATGCTGGTCATGGGCATCTCGCACGGGCAGCGCCTGATCCTGCCGCGCGTCGTGGCGCTGGCGGTGGTCATGCCGCTGCTGGTGCTGTGGACCGACGCCATGGCGCTGCTGGGCGGCATGCTGGCGGCGCAGGCGCAGCTGGGCGTGTCGGCGCAATGGTTCCTGACCTCGCTGCCGGACGCGATCTCGCTCACCAATTACTGGATCGGCATCCTCAAGGGAGTGACTTTCGGCGTGCTGATCGCGCTGATCGCCTGCCATTTCGGCCTGCGCATCCAGCCCAACACCGAAAGCCTGGGGCGCGGCACTACCACCTCCGTGGTCACCTCCATCACGGGCGTGATCCTGCTGGACGCCCTGTACGCGGTGATCTTCAGCACGGTGGGCATCTGATGGGACGGTGCCGATGAACGCCGCGACCCAGAACCGCCTGTTCGCCGAGGACGGCGTCACCACGGAACCGGTGATCTCGGTGCGCGGCCTGCGCACGGCCTTCGGCGACCACGTGGTGCACGACAACCTGGACCTGACCGTCTTTCGCGGCGAGATCATGGTGCTGGTGGGCGGTTCGGGCACGGGCAAGACGGTGCTGCTGCGGCAGATCATCGGCCTGGAGCGGCCGGCGGCCGGTTCCGTGCGCGTGCTGGGCCAGTCCCTGTTCGATCTGGCGCCGGCCGAGCGGCGGCGCCTGTCGTACCGTTGGGGCATGCTGTTCCAGGCCGGGGCGCTGTTCTCGGCGCTGTCGGTGTACGACAACGTGGCCCTGCCGCTGCGCGAACTGCGCGCCATTCCCGAAGATCTGGTGCACGACGTGGTGATGTGCCGGCTGGCCATGGTGGGCCTGTCGGCGCAGGATGCCGGCAAGCGGCCATCGGACCTGTCCGGCGGCATGGTCAAGCGGGTGGCGCTGGCGCGCGCGCTGTCGCTGGATCCCGAGCTGGTGTTCCTGGACGAGCCTACCGCGGGGCTGGATCCGCTGCGCTCGGACGAGTTCGTCGACCTGGTGCGCAGCCTGCACCGGCAGCTGGGCTTCACCGTCGTCATGGTGACGCACGATCTGGACACGCTGCTGGCGCTGGCCACGCGCGTGGCGGTGCTGGCGGACAAGCGGGTGATCGTGTGCGACACGGTGCCGGAAGTCCTGAAATTCGACCACCCGTTCATTCATACATTCTTCCTGGGCGAACGCGGCCTGCGCGCGCTCGGGGACCTGGCGCCGAAGGGATTGCAACATGGAAAACCGTAGTCATGCGCTCATGGCCGGTATCTTCACGCTGGTCTTGCTGGCCGCCGCCGCGCTGGTGGCCATCTGGATCGGACGGGACCGGACCCAGCTGCAGCCATATGAAATTGTCTCCGCCACCGCCGTCAGCGGCCTGAACTCGCAGTCGACCGTGCGCTACCAGGGCGTGCCGGTGGGCAAGGTGCAGTCGCTGGCGCTGAACCCCGACAAGCCGGGCCAGGTGCGCATCCGCATCGGCGTGGCGCCGTCCACGCCGATCACCGAATCGACCTGGGCCGAACTGGGCGTGCAGGGCGTGACGGGCTTGGCCAACGTTGAGCTGCGCGACGACGGCAGCTCGCTCAAGCGGCTGACCTCGACCGCGGCGGAGCCCGCCGCGATTCCGCTGCGACCGGGCTTTTTCGAACGGCTCGAGCAGCGCGGCGGCAAGCTGATCTCGAACGTCGAGGAAGCGACCAACCAACTCAAGCTGGTGCTGAGCGAGCAGAACGTGCAGGCGCTGGGCACGGCGCTGCGCAACGCCGGCGAGCTGACCGAGTCGCTCAAGAACGCCAGCCGCGAGTTGCAGCCGGCCATGGCCAAGATCGGGCCGCTGGTCGATTCGCTGGGCGACGCCTCGCGCCAAGCCGGCCGCGCCGCGCGCGAAGTGGGCGATCTGGCGCAGCAGGCGCGCGAGTCCCTGGCCCGCCTGAACGCGCCCGACGGCCCGCTGGCCACCGCCACGCGCAGCCTGAGCGACATCGCGTCGGCCGCGGCGCGGCTGGACGGCGAGACCCTGCCGGCCATTACCGGCATGGCCCAGAACATCGGCCAGGCCGCCCGCGGCGCCACCTCCACCCTGCGCCGTGTGGACAGCACGCCGCAATCCTTGCTGTTCGGCCCCGCGCCGGCGGCGCCCGGACCCGGCGAAGCCGGATTCGCCGGCTTTGGGAGCACGTCCAAATGAAGATGCGCAGCGCGTTTCTGGTCTTGACGCTGGCTTTGGCCGGCTGCGGCGTGGGCCGCGTCGGCACGCCGCCGTCCGTGTTCGATCTGGGAGCTGACCTGCGGCCCGCCTTGCAGCTGCCGGCGCGCGCGCCGATCGCGCTGGCCTACACGTCGGTGCCCGCGCTGTCGGACTCAGGCATCATCTGGCGCGTCGGCGACAGCGCGGCGCCCAAATCCTATGCCACCTACCGCTGGGCTTCCTCGCCGTCGGACCTGGTGCGTCAGCGCCTGACCGAGCGCCTGTCGCGCCAGGGGCCGGTGCTGGGCGAACGGGTCAACGGCCAGACGCCGCAGCTGCAGGTCCAGCTGCAGCAGTTCGAGCAGGTCTTCGCGCCGGACGGCGCGTCCAGCCAGGGCCGCGTAGTGCTGCAGGCGGTGCTGGTGAACGGGCACAAGGTGCTGGGCCAGACCCGCATCGCCGTCCAGGCGCCCGCGCCGACGCAGGACGCGGCCGGCGGTGTGGCCGCGCTGCGCCAGGCGACCGACGACGCCGCCGACCAACTGGCGCAATGGCTGGCGACCGCGCTGCCGTCCGCCGGTTAACATCGCTGCTTTCCGCTACACCGCTTGAGTCCGCCCATGTCCGCACGCACCGAAACCCTGGCTTACACCGGCGCCGCTGGCCGCATCGATTGCGCCGTCGATTGGCCCGACGGCACGCCGCGGGGCTGGGCGCTGGTGCTGCACCCGCATCCGCTGCAAGGCGGCGCGCGCGAGAACAAGGTGGTCACCACCATCGCGCGGGCCTGCGTGCAGCATGGCCTGGTCGCGGTGCGCCCCAACTTCCGTGGCGTCGGCCTGTCCGAAGGCGAATTCGACAAGTCCGTGGGCGAGACCCGCGACATGCTGGCCCTGGTGGCGCAGGTGCGCGAGCAGCATCCCGAGCTGGCGCAGGCGCCCTGGGTGCTGGCCGGCTTTTCCTTCGGCACCGCCGTCGCCGCGCAGACCTATGCGGCGCTGGCCGAGCAGGGCGATGCGCCGCTGCCCTCGGCGCTGATGCTGATGGGCCCGGCGGTGAACCGGTTCCAGTCGCACGAGGTGCAGGTGCCGGGCGACACGCTGATGGTGCATGGCGAGCAGGACGAGGTCGTGCCCTTGTCCGAGGCCATGGACTGGGCGCGGCCGCGCTCGATTCCGGTGGTCGTGATCCCGGGCGCCTCGCATTTCTTCCATGGCAAGCTGCTGGTGCTGCGCGAACTGGTGCAGGCGCGCCTGACGGTCGCGCTGGGCTGACGGGCGCCTGATCGCGGTGCGGCGGCCGCGCGGCGTTGCAACAGGTTGCATGTTGGAGCGCACGGGGAACCCCTTGCGCGCGGGGCGGGTCCTATCGACTGCCTATAATTGTCAGCCACTTGCCCCGCGCCGGCGGGCGTCTTTCCTGGACCCACGTTGCCGATGAAGAATTTGCCTTACTCCGCCCAATCCCCCGTTGTCTTTGCCCGCCGTGCCCTGTCGGGCGCCGTGTTGGCCGCGCTGCTCGCCGCCGGCGCGCCGGTCCTGGCGCAGCAACAGGCGCCCGCCGCCGCGACCGCGCCCGCGGCCGCCGTGCCGGCGACGACGGGAGTGGTGCCGGTGGGCGACGTGTCAGCCGTGCCCGCGCCCACCATCGCCGCCAGGGCCTGGATCGTCATCGACGTGAACAGCGGCCAGCTGCTGGCTGCGTCCAACCCGGACCAGAAAGTCGAGCCGGCCTCGCTGACCAAGATCATGACTGCCTACGTGGTCTTCAATGCGCTCGAGGAAAAGCGCCTGACGCTGGAGCAGACCGTGCCCGTGTCCGAGCACGCCTGGCGCACCGGCGGCTCGCGCATGTTCATCGAGCCGCGCAAGCCGGTCACGGTGGACGAGCTGAACCAGGGCATGATCGTGCAGTCGGGCAACGACGCCTCGGTCGCGCTGGCCGAGGCCGTGGGCGGCAGCGAGACCGCCTTCGCCGCGCTGATGAACCAGGAAGCCGAGCGCCTGGGCATGAAGAGCACGCACTTCATGAACGCTACCGGCCTGCCCGATCCGCAGCACACCACCAGCGTGCGCGACCTGGCCACGCTGTCCTCGCACCTGATCACCGACCATCCGCAGTTCTTCCACTACTACAAGCAGAAGAGCTACACCTACAACAAGATCACCCAGCCCAACCGCAACCGCCTGCTGTGGGCCGACCCCTCGGTCGACGGCATGAAGACCGGCCACACCGATTCGGCCGGCTACTGCCTGGTGTCGACCGCCATGCGCGGCGACCGCCGCATCCTGGTGGTGGTGGTGGGCACCGACAGCGAAGCCACGCGCGCCGAGGAAAGCCTGAAGCTGCTGAACTGGAGCTTCCAGAACTTCGACACGGTCAAGCTGTTCGACAAGAGCCAGCCGGGCATCGACGCCCGCGTCTGGGAAGGCACCGTCGAAACCGTCAAGCTCGGCCCGCCCAACCCGGTCTCGATCGCCGTGCCGCGCGGCAAGGCCGGCGAGCTCAAGCCGGTGGCGCAGCGCAACGATCCGCTGATCGCGCCGCTGGCCAAGGGCCAGCAGGTCGGCACCCTGCAATTCACGCTGGACGGCAAGGTGCTGCGCACCGAGCCGCTGGTGGTGCAGGACGCGGTCGAGCGCGCGGGCTTCTTCGGCCGCATGGTCGATACCGTCAAGCGCTGGTTCAATTAGTCCACCCCCGAAGCGCCCTTGGCGCTTCCCCCTCAAGGGGGCGCCACGACGGACCGGCGGAGCCGGATCCGTGTGGCCTGGCTTGTGGGGCGGTGGTGGCTGGCGGGGGCGCGTGCCTCGCACTCTCTTGAGTCTTCTTGGCTGTGGTTGCGTTGTCTCGTGACCTGAAGAACCTCATTGTTTCCGCGCCGCCGCTGGCGGCGCGGGTGTAAGCTTGCTACGGGCGTTTCCCTTCGGGGGCGCCCGTTCTCCATTTGGGCGCGCGCCGGGCGGCGCGGCCCTGTTCAATTCATATTCTTGGGGGTTTCATGATTCCGGGCGTGCAGGGCGACAGCCAGGTTTATCTCAATGGTGATTTCCTGCGTATCGACGAGGCCAGGATCTCCGTGCTGGACCGGGGCTTCATCTTCGGCGACGGCATCTATGAAGTCGTGCCGGTATACCGCGGCAAGGCCTTCCGCATGGCCGAGCACCTGAACCGTCTGGACCGCAGCCTGGCGGCGCTGCGCATCGCCCAGCCTCACGACCGGGACGGCTGGGTCCAGCTGATCAATGAGCTGCTGGCCCGCAATATCCAGGACACCTGCATCGTCTACCTGCAGGTGACGCGCGGCGTGGCCAAGCGCGATCACCAGTTCCCCGCCCAGCCCGTGCCGCCCACGGTGTTCGGCATGGTCTCGCCCTGGGCGCCGCCGTCGGCTGCGCAGCGCGCCAGCGGCATGACGGCCATCAGCATTCCCGACGAGCGCTGGCTGCACTGCGAGATCAAGTCCGTGTCGCTGCTGGGCAACGTGCTGGCCAAGCAGCAGGCCGTGGACGCTCAGGTCGATGAAGTGGTGCAGTTCCGCGACGGCTTCCTGACCGAGGGCTCGTCCACCAATATCTGGGTGGTATCCGGCGGCAAGCTGCTGGCTCCGCCCAAGAACAACCTGATCCTGGAAGGCATCCGCTACGGCTTGATGGGCGAGCTGGCCGCCGAGGCAGGCATTCCTTTCGAGTCGCGCCGCATCGGCCGCGAGGAAGTGGAAAACGCGGACGAGCTGCTGCTGTCCTCGGCCACCAAGGAAGTGCTGCCCATCGTCGCGCTGGACGGCAAGCCGGTGGGTTCGGGCAAGCCCGGCCCCGTTTATGAGCGCCTGCGCGCGGGTTATGATGCCCGCATCGCCGGCCTGTAAGCCGGCCGCGGCACGCGCCGGTTCCTACGTTCTCGTGGGGCTGGCGCACCACCCGCGACGCCTGGACGGGCATCGCTACGCGGGTGGGTTTCACATCAGGCTTCCATCATGCACATCCCGCCCGAAGAATCCCTCATCGAGTACCCCAGCGACTTTCCCATCAAGGTCATGGGCAAGCAGCATCCCGAGCTGGCCCAGACGCTGACCGAGGTGGTGCTGCAGTTCGACCCGGGCTTTGACGCCGCCACCGTCGAGATGCGGCCCAGCAAGGGCGGCAACTACATGGGCCTGACCTTCACCGTGCGCGCCACCTCGCGCGAACAGCTTGATGCGCTGTACCGCGCGCTGCATGGCCACCCCATGGTGTCGATCGTCATCTAGGCCGGCATGGCTGTGATCAAGTGGCTCGCGAGTCCGGCCGACTACCTGTCGGTCTGGCGCGACATGCAGGATTACACCAACCTGCGCGGCGCCGACACGCCGGACGAGATCTGGCTTTGCGAGCACGCGCCGGTCTACACGCTGGGGCAGGCGGGCTCGCCCGGGCATGTGCTCAATCCCGCCGGCATCCCCATCGTGCATTGCGACCGGGGCGGGCAGGTCACGTATCACGGCCCGGGCCAGGTCATGGCCTATGCGCTGTTCGACCTGCGGCGCGTCGACATGTACGTCAAGGAATACGTCACGCTGCTCGAGGGCGCGGTCATCGACACGCTGGCCGAGGCCGGCGTGGCGGGCGCCTGCCGCAAGCCCGGCGCGCCGGGCGTGTATGTGCCGGATCCCGATGGCGGCGGCGAGCTGGCCAAGATCGCCGCGCTGGGCATCAAGATCCGCAACGGCCGCGCCTATCACGGGGTGTCGCTGAACGTGGACATGGACCTAGCGCCCTTCCTGGGCATCAATCCCTGCGGCTACGCGGGCCTGCGCACCGTCGACATGGCGGCCTGCGGCGTGCGCCGCGAGCTGGCGGACGTGGGCGAGGCGCTGGCGCGCAATCTGGTTGCCGCCTGGCACCGCGCACGGCCCACGGCGGTCGGCGGCGAACCCGCCTGTAGTCCCGTCTGAACGCCGGTTCAGACGCAGCGTTCGCCATCCGTTTTCCCGCCAGATCCTTCTCGTCCGACATGAAATCCATCACCGCGGCGGACATCTCCGCCACCACTCCCGCGCAGCTGGCCGCGCTGCGCGCCGGTCCGCCAGAGGCCTACGCCGCCTGGATCCAGGCCGCCGCCGACCTGGGGCTGCTGGAGGCCCAAGCCATCCTGGGCCAGATGCTGCTCGACGGTCATGGCATGGCGCGCGATCCCGAGGCCGCGCTGGGCTGGTTCAAACGCGCCGCGCAGGCCGATCACCTCATGTCCATCAACATGGTGGGCCGCTGCTACGAGAATGGCTGGGGCGTGGCGCGCGACGAGACCGTGGCCGCCTACTGGTTCCGGCTGGCCGCTGATCGCGGCCTGGACTGGGGCATGTACAACTATGCCCACATGCTGCGCGATGGCCGCGGCGGCGTGGCGCAGGATCCGGCTGCCGCGTTGGCCCTGTACCAGCGCGCGGCGCAGTCCGGCCATGTGAAGTCCATCGGCGTGGTGGGGCGTTTCCACGAGGCCGGGACCGTCGTGCCGCGGGACCTGGAGCAGGCGTTCGATTGCTACCGGCGCGCTGCCGAGGGCGGGGATTTCCGGGGCATGTTCCATCTGGGCCGGCTGCTGCTGCAACGCGGCCAGCGCGACGAGGCCGAGGCTTGGCTGGACCGCGTGCCTCAGACCGCCACGGCGGTTTTCCTGCGCGAAGCGGACGCCATGTTGCGGGAAATGGGCGTTGCGGCGCGCTACGGCGAGCCCGCCGTCAAGGGCGCGTAGTCCGGTTCCGTCCGGCGACTTTGCGCGGCACGCGGAGCGTTTCGCGTGGCCGAACCAAGGGCGGTCACGCCGCTTGCTTCGTGCCTGCCTCGCCGTCGGTGCGCCTGCCTGCAGCGTTCAGGTGCTGAGCCGCGCTTCCAGGACCGCTTCCAGCACGACGCGCGCGCCCGGTCCGCGATCGCCCGCCAGCCGTTCCAGCAGCAGCAGGCCGGCGCGCCGGCCCAGCTCCGCCGCGCTGGCCGTGAGCGTGCTCAGGCCCGGCGCCCATTGGGCCGCGCTGCCGTCCTCCGACACGCCCAGCACCGCGACATCCTGCGGCACATGCAGATCGCGGTGGTGGGCTTCGGACACGGCCCCGGCAGCGAGCAGATCCGAGCTGGCGAACACGGCGTCGAACAGGGTGTTGGTGGCCAGGAGCCGCAGGAAGGCCATTCGGCCGTCGTTCGGCTGGCAGGCCTCGGGCTGGATGATATCGGCCGCCAGTTCCAGGCCCAGCGACCGAGCCGTTTCGATGAAGCCCTGCCGGCGCTCGCGTTCCCAGGGCGTGTCGGCGCTGACGCAAGCTACGCGTGCATAGTTTCTATCGGCGAAATGGCGGGCGGCCAGGCGGCCGGTATCGATGTTGGCGTACAGCACGGCGCTGTCCAGCGGCCCGGCGGGCGTGGCCCAGGTTTCCACGATGGGGATTTCCAGCGACGCCAGCGCGGCGCGCAGGCCCGGATCGTCCGCCGGCCCGATGCACAGGACCGCCGCCGGCGCCAGCGCATGCAGCCGGGGCAGGCCAGCCGGCTCGTGCCAGGGACCGGCAGCCAGGTAATGACCGGTCTCGGCCAGTACGCAGGCGCAGGCCTGCACGACTTGCGCCGTCGGCCCCGTATCCAGGCGGGGGGCGATCAGGGCGACGGGGCGGGGCAAGGCGGGCATGGGCGGATTCTGGAAAAAGACAGGCGTGACGATAACCCAGACGCTGCTGGGGGCGGCCTGATACGTGCGGCCCCAGACTGGCAGACTCAGACGGGCGACCCCGGGGCGGGCGGACCTGGTCCATGAAGGGTAAAATGCCCTTTTTTGTCTCGGACCGGGCGCCTGGGTGCGCCGGTCATGAAGGTGCCTCATGTCCACGCTTGTCGAGTCCCCTGTCCCCTCGGACGAATCCGCCGCCGCTTCCGCCGTGGCCTACGATCCGACGCAAAAGCAGAAGTCGCAGGCCAAGACCGCGCGCATTCCGATCAAGATCGTTCCGGCCGAACGCCTGAAGAAGCCGGAATGGATCCGCGTCAAGGCCGCCGCGCCCGGCTCGCGCTTCTACGACATCAAGCGCATCCTGCGCGAGCACAACCTGCACACGGTCTGCGAGGAAGCGTCCTGCCCCAACATCGGCGAATGCTTCGGCAAGGGCACGGCCACGTTCATGATCATGGGCGACAAGTGCACGCGTCGCTGCCCCTTCTGTGACGTGGGCCACGGACGTCCCGATCCGCTGGACCCCAAGGAACCCGAGAACCTCGCGCGCACCATCGCCGCGATGAAGCTGTCCTACGTGGTCATCACCTCGGTCGACCGGGACGACCTGCGCGACGGCGGCGCCGGCCATTTCGTCGATTGCATCACGCATATCCGCGAACTGTCGCCGACCACCCGCATCGAGGTGCTGGTGCCCGACTTCCGCGGCCGCCTGGACCGCGCGCTGACCATCCTGAACGCCGGTCCTCCAGACGTCATGAACCACAACCTGGAAACCGTGCCGCGCCTGTACAAGCAGGCTCGTCCGGGTTCGGACTACCTGCACTCGCTGAAGCTGCTGGCCGAGTTCAAGAAGCTGCATCCCGAGGTGCCGACCAAGTCCGGCCTGATGCTGGGCCTGGGCGAGACCGACGAGGAAATCCTGCAGGTGATGCGCGACATGCGCGAGCACAACGTGGACATGCTGACCATCGGCCAGTACCTGCAGCCGTCGGAGCACCATCTGCCGGTGCTGCGCTACGTGCATCCGGACACCTTCGCGATGTTCGAGCGCGAGGCCTATGCGATGGGGTTCTCGCATGCGGCGGTGGGGGCGATGGTGCGGTCTTCGTACCATGCGGACGAGCAGGCGCACGCAGCTGGGGTGAATTGACGCGGTGAGCCGCCATTTTCTGCGGTCTTGCCCGAAGGAATAGGCGCTGCCGCACGGCAGCGTATTCTCGTTGGTCAGGCTAAGGAAGTGCGAGGGACTCGTACAGGGCGAGATCGCTTGCGGAATCGACTTCGCCCCATTTCCCCGTATAGGGGATCGCTGCAATGGGCAGCGCGTCCAGCGCCAACGCCCTTTGGATGGCGCCGGTCATATGCAGTGAATCGCGCTCAGAATCGTCCAAGCTGGCCCGCAAGCGCTCAAGCATGGCCCAACCGGCGGGCGTGAATCGTAATAATCCCATGTATTGGCCTTGGACTTCTTCCACGCTTGAAGGCTTGCTGCCAATTTCCAGCAGCCTGCCGCCATCGGACACGCGGAACGTTTCAGCGTCCGACAGCGGGCAATCAAAGCGCGCCTGCCATAGTCGCAGCCAGTCCGGATCGTATGTCAGTGCGAGGGCTGCGTCGCTGTCCATGAGTTTACGGACAGCGTTTGCTTCGTAGAAAATATCGGAATAGCTCACGATGCAGGCTTCTGCCTGCAGCCATTCGCGAGCGCATGCCAGCGACGTCACCATATTGGTTCGCCGCCAGTCGGGATTGTGAAACATGGGCAGGCCGTAAGGGGACAAGGCTTCGTGTCGGTAGCCGGTGACTAGCGCGATTTCATGGATGCCAGCCGCCCGCAGCGACGCCAACTGCCATTCAAGCAGCGGCTTGCCTCGCAAGCTCACGAGCCCTTTGGGTTGCGTATCCGTCAAGCCGCCCATGCGGCTGCCGCGGCCAGCCGCGAGAATGATAGCCTTCATGCAAACAGCCTCCTGATACTGGCAAGATCTCTTGGATCAGGCGTAGATTCGCGTTCTGGATGCCACATCCAGCCCTCCCATCGCAGGCGCTCGTGGGCGAGTCCTTCCAGAGTGCCGTCATCGGCGGTGGCAAGAACCTGATAGCCGGCAGGGCAAGTAGCCGGCGCCTTGCTGTGAAAGCTGTTCACTTCGCCGCTATATCGACCCTGGATACCATGGCGCGTTGCGATGTGTCCGGGTACGGGGATGTTGTCGACGCCTGCGCGATACACCATCAACTGCAGGCCGCGGCAAATGCCGAGCACGGGCATGCCTTGTGACTCGGCCCAATCCAGGAGGGCCAGTTCGGTGGCATCGCGCAAGGGCGCGGCGCCGATGTCTTCGCCTCCTGACAGAATCAAGCCATCCAGCCGCCAACGCTCGCAGAAGCGCCGGGAATCTTCCGGTCCCAGATTGGGTACAGGCAGCCAGACCAGGCCAGGCAGAGCCACCGCCATGAACCTGTGCCAGTCCTGGGCCAGTGCGTCGCGCGGTTCACGATAGTTTTCGGCGTGCACGATGCGCATGGTAATGCCGAGGCGGCGTTCATTTTGCATGCAAGGGCCTAAGAATCTTCTCTGCGCAGTTCAGTTCCGCTGCGCCAGCTTGCGTCAGCCGCGCGTAGAGACTGTCCCCGCAGCCTATGGCAGCGGGAAGGCCGAATTCCGCGCAGCGTATCGCCATGTGCGAGTTGGCGCCGCCGAAACGGGTGACCAGCGCTGCCGGGTGTTGGGTAAAGATCCAGTCGAATCCCGGGTCTGCGTTCTCGATACAGACGATCATGCCCTGGATGTTCACACGCGCAGACATCTCGGCAGTCAGCTTCACGATGCGTCCGGACGCCGCCCCTGTGCCCACGAAATTGGGGATGCTGCGATTCAGTGTTGCGACATAGATATCCCGAACGCTGAAAATGATATGAGCAAGCTTGAACTCATGTGCGGCTTCCATCTGGATGCGCGAGGCCGCGACCTGCGCCAGATAGTGGCGATCCAGAAAGTCCATGGGCGGTACCGTGAGACTGGACTCGATAGAAGCCCAGTCCAGGAATGAGAGATCTTCACGCGACAAGCCGATTTTCTCACCCCAGGACACCAGGTCGGAGAGCGCATTGGACAGTGTTCTGGAAAAGATGAACTTGATCTGCTCCCGCGCCGCAATGGCGCGGGCGGCGTAGGCCAGCAGCTGTCGTGAATTCAGAACATCGAGCCCGCATTCGCGCAGCAATCCGTCGATCGCAGTGCATTCATCCTCGTTCATGGAGAAAACGGGCGTCGTTGAATGAGCAAGTTGTGGCGCCTGATCGTGGAACAGATCGTCTCGTTCGTCATATCGCAGCGAAGTGATCTCGTAGGTGCCGGGACGCAGGTGTCCATAGCGTGTCAGGAAGTCCTCCCGGGAGATCTCGCCATGACAGACCTGTGAGTACTCGTTGACGATGTTGCCAGTGATGGTGCGTATGCTGCGCTTGAACTCATCCAGGCGCTCCTGCCGCAAGCCATTGCGACGCACCGCAGAACGCAACAGCGCCTCGGCAATGAACGCATGCCTGGCAGCAACCGCGAATGGTTTTACGCCGAGACGGCGGCAGGCCTTCAACAAGTGACTGGCACGGACCAGGAAGGCATGCGGTTCCGCGTGATTCACATCAGTCAGCCGTAGCGCGTCCAGCTGTGCGGCGAGTTCCAGGGCCCGGTCCAGTGTGGAGTCCTGCTTCGGCCCGATCGCGTTTCTGGTCAGGATGCGCAGCGCCTGCGTGTACTGTTCACGTTCTGCGGTCGAGAGAATGTTTGGATAGCGCTCCGAGAAATCATGTTCGAAGCAGAAATCCAGGCATGTCGGAACGATGTCAAATTCAATCTTGTCGTGTAGTTCCGGGCAAGACTCCAGCCGGTTCATCCAGGCGCTCACGAGCTTGCCGCCCGTGTCGCGGTCCAGGCCCTCAGGCAGGAAAGAGTTGAAGCTCATCCGCACGTCAATATATGGATGGCTGTTGATGAGATACATGAGTTCGCCATCACCCAGCTCCTGGTAGCCCATCTCGGCGCGCGCTTCGCGCCAGGTGCTGCGGGTAATGAGCGTTCTATAGAGAGAAGATGACAGTGGTTGCGGCGTTGTGCCGATCAGCTCCGCTGGATTCCAATCGGGCATGATGGCCAGAATCGTCCGCTCGCCGACCACGCCTTCACGAGGCAGGGAGCATTCCTGGACAAAGCGCTCGACGAACTCCAGCTGTCGGGCGACGCGGCGTTCGGTAACGGGATGCCAGTGTCGGGCCCTAGCCATCCGGCGGACTTGGAACAGATAGAGTTTTCCCGTGCGATCCAGGCCGAATTCGATGTCCAGTGCGAGGCATGCGCACAGGGATTCCAGTTCTTTCGCCAATTGCAGGAAGCGCAGAATGCGGGGAGAGCGCAGCAAGCCAGGTTCGGCGTGACGGTAGACGAAAAGCCCCTTGTTGATGACGCTGCCGCCTGTGATGGTGTCGGTCCTGCCGCTCTCGTCGTCGAAATCGATGCAGTAGTAGGGCGTGCCATGCACCATGTCATACGTCATGATGACGCCGTTGACCGCGATGTCCTCGATCATCGGCTGCACGAGCACTTGGTCCTGGGGGTTGCCGGTCATGGATTGCATGACGCGGGTGATGGCGTCGGTCACGTCGCCGGGGCTCGCGCCATTGACATGTTGCAGGCTGAGGAAGGCGCCTGCCATCGATTCGTTGGCGCCATCCTCGATCAACGCGCTGCTACGCACGGCCAGCTTCGCGCCTTGGAATTGGTCGCGGATACGCTGCAGGATCCGCGGCCTGGAAGCTTGCCACTCCTGGATCGAGAAAAAGTAGCTGTCGGGCACGGTGGCCTGCGTGAGCCTGCCCTTGAGGGTTTGCAGGGTTTCCGCCTTGCTGCCGAATGTGAACAGCCGGGCGTGCGCGGCATCATGAGACGTGCGGGTTTCAGGCATGGTCGGGCCGTGATTCAAGGGAGAGGACGGCAAGGTGCTTGAGCACGGGGTGTATCACGTAGTAGGGCGGATCTTCGACTTGGGGTTGCGGCTGCGCGTCGATCATGCCGTTGGCCAGAAGCCGAGTTCGCATTACGCGCAGAAGCAGGTCCGCCCGGATTGCCGAGTCATACTGGTGATCGATGTCGGCTCCGGCCGGAGGCTTGGGATACGTCCGACGAGCCACGATGGGGCCCGTGTCTATGCGGGGATCCAGGAACAGTGCCGTCACTGTCGGGTGGTCGCCGTTCAGGAGCGCATAGTACAGCGTCGTGCTGCCTCGGTACGTTGGTATATCCCCGGAGTGCATATGCAGGAACCGTGGTCCGAGCGAGAGGATGGCTTCCCCCACGATTTGACCGCCAAAGCCGGAATAAATGACCACGCGCGGCTGGATGGAACGGATGATGTCCGCGATTGCCGCGTCGTTGACGTTGCGGGCATCGCAGGTTTCATGGGAAATGCCTGACGTCGCGCAGGTCTGCAGCAAGGGTTCGTCCAACCTGGGCAGCAACAGGTCGACGATCGCGGGTTCCAGGACCGGCAGGGAGGGGTTGGGCTTGGGGCGTTGGTCGCCCATCAGCACCACATGCCCGGGCAGCATGTCATGCGCCACGAGCGCCTGGAGGTAGGCTTGAGAGCGGCTGGTCGGCGCGGCGAGCAGCAGTACGTCGTCCAGGATCATGGGAGTGTCACTTGCAGGCGTGCGCTCAAGGCGGCGATAGCGTCGCGTTCATGTCTCAGCAGTTGGCGTAGCCTGTTCATCTGATCAACGTCCAGGGCGCCTATGTACGCGGAAAGCGTGTCCATGCATTTCAGCAGAGCGTTCAGATATTGCAGGCGTTGCGTCCGTTCGTAGCCCAGAACCAGCGCTTCGGCGAACAATAGATATCGTTCCAGATCCCTGAAGTCCTCAGGGTCCGTAGGGCGCCACGAGGCGTCGTATTGTCCGTGTAGGCGTTTTGAAACCTCGAACCTTTGCAGCAGGCGGTCCAGGGTTGCGTAAGCCGAGGCGTCCGGTGCATGCGCCAGTTGCCGTGTCAGGCGAGCCAATAGCGAATGGGTCGGGCACGAAACCACATCCGACCTTGTGGCGCGCGGAGTTGTCTCCAGGCCGCAGTTCTGTCGGGCTGAACGCCAGGCGCATAGAAACTCCCGTCCTTCAAAGCGGGTGTAGGAGTAGGTATTGCGCTCGTCCAGCAGTGCGCCGCGATCGTAGGGATATTGCGGGGTATCGGTGGGCGTCATGCGATGCCGGCCTTGCCCAGCACGTGCCGGGCCAGTTGTGTCATGTCCGGCTCTGGTCCCGATGTGGAAATCGTGAGGTCGGCCGTTTCTGGTCGCGGAAAGGGAATATCGACGCCGACCACATTGGGGCGCGCGCCTGTCAGTGCATCTTGGTACAAGCCCTTGGTGTCGCGCCGTAGCAGCGCTTCCATGCTTGCATCCATGAATACCTCAAAGTAGCGGCTGAACCGCTCGCGGTTCTGCGTGCGCATGTCGGGGAAGAGGGACAGGATGCAGCACACGACATTGATTCCTTGGCGATCGAGCATTTCGCATAGCGCGGTCATGCGTTCGGCGTTGGCTCGTCGCCCTTCGACCGAATAGGCGGCATCGGTCTGGTCATGCGCGAAGACGCGCCGCAATTCGTCGCCGTCAAGCAGGACCGTATTGGCAGCGAGGCCACGCCAGAGGCGCGCGATCTCCTTGCCTAGCGTGGTCTTGCCGGAGCCGGACAGGCCGATCAACCATATGACCATGAAATGCTCTCCATGCAGGGCCGCGCAATCAGAATGGCGCAGGCCAGGTTCCCTGGGCTATTCCAGAACGCGATCCAGGTTCAGTAATGTTTGCGCCGCGACCTGGGTGGAGAAGCCAAAATACGGAGCGAAATAGAGGCTGCGCAGATCGCTGCGCATTTGCGCTTGTTGATCCCAGACCGAGTCGTTTTCCAGCAACCCGGCGATGGCCTGCATCTGCGGCTCAACCGCGATGATGTAGTTGCGCAGCAAGGCATCTGGAGAGTGTCGGCCGATCAGCGCGTCCTGCTCGGCTCCCGGGATGTTCAACAAGATCATTTTCTTGTTCGTGTAAATGCCGGCCAACGGCGGGCCGCCGTAGTCGAACAGCATGTAGTCCGCGATCTGGTAGAGCGGCAGGTTGTCGGTCGAGTCCACGATCAATCGCGTGAAGGGCAGCTGCGACAGGGCGTCAATCGCGGCGGGATCAGAGCGGGGCGTCAATGGATGCACCTTGACCAGCACGTTGTAGCGCTCTGTCAGGGCGGCGATTTCCTCGTTGAAATGGCCTAGGGACGAGACGGCGCCGTGCGTGGGCAGCCAGACGACGGTTTTCTTGTCCGGGGCGCATCCGAGCGAGGATGACAACGCGGCGGCATCCGACGGCGACGTGAAGTAACGGTCCAGCCGCGGGTACCCGATCTGCACGATGGTTGCCTTGGTGTGCCGGGAGAAATACCCCGCGTGATAAGGGCCAAAGCAAAGAATGACGTCGTACAGGGCATTCCAGCTGGAGAGGTTCCAGCCTGATTTTCCCGCAGCGTACATGAAACGCACGTTGACCTGGGCCAGTCGCTTGATCAACGGTTCGCCCGAGGTGTCGACGGGATGATTCGACACCAGATATCGATACTTGAGCTTCTTGCCGAGTATGTCCGTCGTATGGAAGACCTGGCAATGCCAGGGAGCAAAGGCTTCCCCGGCCGGCAAATCGGCTTCGCCGTGCAGCAGCACGTCGAAGCTGTCCTGGGGCAGTGCATCCCAGATACATGAGAAATGGTTCAGCAATTCCTTCGAGTGGACCAGGAACGCGATCTTGTCGATCACGGGCTCTTCGTTCTTCCGTGGCCGTATGGGCGGGCGCAGGCGGGGCGCCTGGTCATGTTCGACGTGGTACTGAAGCAGGTCCACGCAATCTTGCTTGAACCGGTCGGGCAGGGCGGCCAGGTTCGCGTTGAGCTGGGCGTAGGACGGCAATTGACCCAGGTCCGCGCGGATTGCGAGCAGTTGTTCCTGCAATTGTTCAACGCGTTCGTGTAACTGAATTCCGTGTATTTCGTTCGCTTTCAGCTGATCGTTGAATTGTGCAACCATGGCGCGTAACGCCTGTTGCTCTCGCTGCAATTCGCTGGCAAGCGCTTCGGTCCGGGTGTCCAGCTTGAGGGAAATCTGCTCGGTCGCCTCCAGTCGGGACTGCAGGTCCTCAAGCTGGATTCCGGCGCTGTCGAACCGTGCGACGAGTTCATCGGTGGCAATCAGCTTGTTGCCCAAGCGACGAAGAATTGGCGGTTTTGTCATGTTTGGCGGAGGTTGCGGGCGGGGTTTCCCGCTACGATCTTGGTTCTCACTGGGCCAGGGGAGGCATGACTGCCGGCTATGCGATCGACAGGCTGGCAAGGGCAATGAAAGATCGCCAAGTATATCCAGCGCAACCGTGTAGATTCCGTCCAACAATAGTCAAAAATTACTGTTTTGAGACCGATTTATTCTTGGACATGTTTGATCCGAACATTTCCGTCACCATGGTCGGCGGGCGGCTGGGAAGCCCCGGTTCCGGAGTTGGATCGAAGCGCAAGCCAGCCGCGCTGACGGCATTGTCTAGTTGGACGCAGGAGGGCTGAATTCGTTCAGCCAGGCGGTGACCACTTCTTCGGGATAGCCGCGATGGAAGTGCTTGCGCCAAGGATAGGCGGCATTGCCGGAGCCATCTTTGAGTTTGACCTTGCTGGTTTCGCAAATGAACTTGGCCGGGCTGCCGGCGACCACGGTATCCGCTGCGACATCCCGGTTGACCGAGCTGTGGGCTCCCACCAGAGCGCCCTTGCCGACCGTAACGCCCGGTAGCAAGATCGACATGGTGGCGATGGCAGCATAGTCTTGCACCGTCGCTCCCGACATCACTTCGCTGGGAGGATGAGGATCATTGGTCAGCACCACATAGGGGAAGATCCAGACGAAATTGCCGATGGTGGAATGCTGCCCGATGTGTACATTGCTGTGAAAGCGGACGTAGTCTCCGATGGAGCAATGGCCTTGGATGTCGCAAAGCGTGCCAATCTGGAAGTTCACGCCGGCCCGGGTTGCTTCGCGTGCGGTGACGCGGTGGCCGGTGACCAACTTTTCGCCAAACGTCGAGCCTTCGTAGAAGATGCTGTGCGAACGGATCAGGCTGCCGGCTCCCAGAGTCAGCGGGACTCCCTGGGCCAGGGGCGTCGGATGGCCGATCTCACAGTGAGAGCCGATTGTGGTGTTGTCGCCAATGACGGTGTTGGGGTAGATGATGGAGTAAGGGCCAATGGAAACGTTGCTGCCAAGCTTGGCTTCGGGAGAAATGATGGCGGTTGAGTGGATCATTGAAAATTCCTTTGCGTGGTGGACATGGAAAGGCGATTTACAGGCCAACAGGTTGTATCTGAAAGGCAACGGGAAAACGCGACGACGTTGTCGCGCTTGACCCGTCGACAGCCAGATCTATGGCTTGGCCTTGAAGATCGCGACATCCGCGCCGCTGCATAAACGGACGAACTTCTGGTCGCCAAACAATCCTTGCTCGGCCAACGTCGTGCGCGTACTGCGGTCTTGTTGCATCCGCTGGACTACGCTCGGCTCCAAGCCAGCTATTCGTTTGTTGAATGCCGCCTCGTCCATAAAGCCGGGAGCAGTCAGACTCAGCAAAATGTACTGGATAGGATTGGATCTGTCACAGTACGTGCCCGCGGGCGACAGGTCGCCCCACGCTACTGAAAAGCAGGTGTTGGGCATGGATAAGGCGTTGAACGGGGGGGCTACTTCGTAGTCGTAGAAAATCTGGCTTATCGGCTGGCTGCCGGCGTCGGCGGCAATGCAGTTTTCTATGAAATCGGCACGTTTATTGATCGGCTTCGAGCGCAGAGACTGGACCAGATAAGTCGCGTGGTTCCAGGGAAACTCCGCCATGGCGGTCATGGCAGTTTGTCGTTGCACTCTCAAGGCGACGTCACTTACCAGCAGTGCGACGATCAGGAATAGGACGGCTGCGCCTCCCGCCGACCGCTGCCAACCGATCACGCCGATAGCAATAAGGAAAGAGACCGCGGTGAAATAGGAGCCGGCGCTGACTTCGGATTTGATGCCGAATATCAAATAGGCCATGACGACCGCGAGGGTAATCAGCGCAGCCAAACATTCGAAGCGCCTTGAGACGCTATGGCGGGTGTGAACGACCAGGCCGAGCATCAGCAAAAACATCGCGGTGGCATTGAGCCACGAATGGAAAGTAGCCTCATAGAAGCGGCGCCAGGGGCTGATGTTCAGGCCGCTGACTTGCGTTACCTGCATGTGGTGCTTTAACACTCCCAAATAGTCATGCAGAATCTGGGGATGAAATGGGGCTGCCAGAAGCGCCGGATTAGTCAAAAGGATCAGTGTTGCGACGAACAATGAGCCCAACGCGAACAGAGTGCCTAGCATGTGCCAGACAGGTTTTCCGATGAGACGCCTGACGATGATCAGAAACAGGAATGGAGCGATGAGCAGCCCGCTGAGCTTGACGGCCCCAGCCGCGGCAAGGACTATCACTGCAGGCGCCAAGGCCCGGAATGATGATGCTTTGTCGCGCAACAGCAGATACGCGCTCAGGATCGACAGGAACGAAATCTCTGTGACGGTGCCGAATCGCATGGAAAAAAAGGCGATGGCAGGAAATAACAGATAAATGAGGGCGGCTGTGGCGCAGATCGCTTCGTTTTGCGTGAATCGCTTGACGATCTTGCGCAGAAAGTAGGCGCCTCCCAGCGCGAATAGAAGAGAGACCTGGCGTGGCACGACAATCAGCGGCCAGTCGATACCGAAATAGGACGAGATCAGATATAGCGGATAGGTTATCCAGGCGAGTGGCGCCCAGTAAAGCCAGCCATAGGCATAATAATTTAGGATCCAGAGTTTGGAAAACTGTCCGGAGGCTATGGACGTATGCGCGTCTCGCAAGGCGAGTTGAAAAGCAAGATCGTCCACCGTTCTCGATGCGAGGCGCCCCAATTTTTCCGAAAAGAGAAAATTCTCGTAAAACAGGAGCAGCACGATGGCGGCGCAGCCTGCGTAGCAGGCAATGGCTAGCCAGTTGATGGGCGACCTATGTGTAGCGGGGGGTGAGAAGGGCATAGACGCTTGCTGTGTCATTTTGCGTGCCCGATGCGATAGCGCTCCGCATCCCAATTCAGCAGGGAGGCGATGTCGGTCCTGGACAAGGTCGTAGTGATGGCATCCGGTGTCAGCCGCGCCAGTACGTCGTAGTAGCACCTCAACTGCTCATGTCGGGCGCGGTTGAACGCCTCGGGCACGAAGACGCCGACGTCGCGTATGAAAATGGGATAGCCGAGGTCCCGATGCTGCGGCATGCGGCCCAAGCAATCGGCAACGGAGTCATATGTCTGGGCGATGGGGCCTAGGAATACGACGTGATCTGGATACAGCGCCCAGGAATTGTCCAGTCGGGCATACAGATCGCGGTCGTGGACCAGTTCGGTCAATGCCTCGTCCTGCAGCAGAATGTAGGACTGGTTTTTCATGGCCTCCACGTCATGGGACGGCGGGGCGACACAAGGCAGCCCAATATCGTGGGCCTTCGTGCGTAGCTGCGTCGTGAGCAGAGATAGCAGCCTGTCCGCTTCTTCAACCGTTCTTGCGCCGATGACCACGCCGTGATTGCGCAGGAATACGACGTCTGCGCCGGGCCGGTCTTTCAACTGACGCGCCACAGCGACAGCCAACGGGGCGCCAGGCTTGTGATAGTCCACCAGCACCCATTCACAAGAATCGCCCAGTCGTTCTTGCAGCAGCATTTCGCAGTCTTTTTGGACCAGATGGACCAGGGCGTTGATCTCGTGCAGATGGGCGACGACAGCATGGGGCAAGAGGGCGTGCAGCAGCGTTTCTATCGATGGGCGCAACCGTGCATCGACGTCGCGGGAGATTGGCGATACTTCGAAATCATCCCGTGCGATGGCCGATTGGAGATGAGCCAGGTCGACGGGCACGAAAATTTCCTGGCTGGCAGCGTCGGCTAGCCAGGTACCGGAGGCCTTTATCCACAGCGCGCCATTGCTCTTGTACGAAACATTGCCGCCTGCACCCTGGACCAAAAGCCGGTCCCGGCCGATTCTGGCGCAGAAGTCCACGATAGCGGCATGCAAAGAGGTATTTGGGGAAGTCATGATTGCTTTTGCCCCAGTTGAGCGACGAGACGGCGTAACGCCGAAAAACTGCTGAAAGACGCTTCCGGGGCGTTTTCGCCTTCGCCTAGAGGGGTGCCGGGGTGGATCTTCTGCAAAGTAACTGCATTGATCGTCTCGCGGCCCCCTCGAATGTCATTGACTGGATTGTCGCCGATCATCCAAATCGTGTTGCCTTTGGGACGCATCTTTTCCAGCGCAATGGTGAACGGCGCCGGGTGCGGCTTGTCGAAACCAGCTTCTTCGCTGGTGACGATGTAATCGAAGTACTGGTCCAAGCCAAAATAGACGACCTTGCGAAACTGGATCTGCGCCGTTAGATCCGTAACGATGGCAGTCGGAATGCCGAGCAGGCGCAGGTCATCCAGAAGTTCTTTGACGTCATCAAACAAGATGGCATTGCTGAGGAAGGTGCGCCAATAGGTTTGTTCAAAATCCAGCGCAAGAAGCACTTGTGACCCCAAGCCCATGATCTCCAGCATGCGTTGCAGATACAACAAACGGCTGTGCGAGGACGCGGTGTGCTGCAAGCGGGATTTGACTTCATCCCGGGCCTGCTTGAACGCTGTGTCGAATTCTTCAGGTCGGATCGAGAAAGTCGTCGAGACTTTCTCGCGCACGGCCTGTTGCGCGGCCGCATGGGCCGGATCGTACGGATAGAGCGTGTTATCCGTGTCGAACAGAATTGCGTCAGGAAGGCGATCGAACCGATCGGGTGCGTAGATTTTCATCATATGAAGCGTGTCGTCAAGGCTTGCTGAATATGTGCGAGCGTGATCAGCTGCATGAGGCCTCCTACGCCATTCGCCCATTTCGCAGAAGTGTCGAGGAATTCGAAGATTTCCGGGCAGATTATCTGTGCCGCCAGCTCGATGTCCTTGCCTGTCGTCTCGCCTTCGATGGTTAGAACGATTTCCGCGCCGTCTGCGCTGGTCACCATATCTACGTGCAGGCCACAAACACCGATGAGAGCCCTGGCCAGCGAGGTTTCACTCAAACCGAGTCTGGAGCGTGCCACGAGCTTCAAGCGCAAGGGATGCCTGTCCGATGTCTCGGTCAGCATGCGCGGGTGTATCGGCTTGAGCGAGAAAAGCAAATCCGCATGGGCGGCCTGCGGACGGATGAACTTGGCGGAATCTGGTTCACGGCGTTCGAATGAACCCAGGACGCGCTCGCGTGTATGGCCGCGCACTTCCACGTCGCGCTTGAGTTTCAGGTAGCGACGCAGATCTTCGTCAATGTCGAGGTAGACGCTCAGGCTATAGCAATTGCGCAGGATCGGCAGATACAGTGCATGCAGGCCGCTGGCAAAGATGAAGTCATTGCTTTTGATCTTGAACGGTTTGCTCATCCGTCCGGTCTGATGATCGTAGTGCCGTGATTGAATGGGCTTGCCGTCGCTTAATGCTACGAGATCGTTCGCAAAGGCTTCCAGGTCGTTGGCTCTTGGATTCAAATGAGTCATGACCTGCCACATGGGTTTTTGTCGATCCCACAGGTGGTAGTCGTCTCCAGACAGCTTGGCGACCGAGTGCGTGCCAAACAGATCCGTCAGTGCATCGGAGTATGTGTCTTTGCCGGCGCCGGAGTCTCCGGCGATTCCCAGTACGAACGGGCGTCGGCTCAAGCGGAAGAAGTCATTCCGGCTCACTCCCTCCCGCCAGATTCTGGCGGCCAACACCAGGCCCGTTGCCACCAGGGTGGTATGCAGTATGGAGAGGCCGCGTGGCAGCATGTTTGTCAGTGGAGCACCGATCAACGTCGCCAGCGAACTCTGTGCGGCGTATTCGGCAAGCAGGCTGGTGCCGAGATAGAGAAATGAAAACAGGCAGACCAGCGCTCGTGCGATGCGATCGCTACGAGCCTAGTAGATGACCAGCAGCGGCAGAACCCAGACGAACCAGCCAGGCGCGGCGGGCGTCATGAGCACGATCAAGAGGAAAGCGATGCACAGAATGGCGCACAACAGATCGAAATTCAGGCGGCGGACGCGCCAGGCCGCGTAGAGTATGAGCAGATGGACAAGCGGCACCAGGTATACGGTGATGTTCTCGCCGATCGGAACGGCTAGGCGATAGATCTTGGTGACTTCCGGGTTGGATTGGATCATGGCCAGCCCGTCGCTGGATAGCAGGACGAACGGCAGGAGAAAAAGGGTGGCGCCCAAGGCGAAGGCCTTGGCGAAATCGGGAAGAAACTTGCGGTGAGGACGATTGTGCTGAAAATAGATCAGGAAGAAGGGCAGCGCAGCCGCCATGCTCAGCTTGGCTGAGATGGCAGCGGCAAGTGCCAGGCCTGCCGTCCAGTTCTTTTGATGGCGGATGCAGTAGAGGGTCAGCGTCAGCAGGGCGACGGGCACCAGATCGTTGTACCCAAGCCAGTAGGTGGCGACCAGCGTGATCGGAGAAAACCAGTAAACCAGGAGGAGCATGCGGTCGCGGCCGGGGAGCAGACGCCGCAGCACTGCCAGCAGGGCGACGTCAACCAGCCCTAGTGTCAGCGCGTAGGCGTGCTCCGGCGCCATGCCCACGAGCTTGCCCAGCAGCGTGAGCGGCAGAAAGACCAGCCACATGACATAGCCATACGGAAAAGCCGCCGGGCTTCCTCCGTGGGCAAGCCATACTCCCCAGGGGTCCATGTTCCATTGCGAAACGCTGGTGGACAGAAAGGGCGCGTACCAATCCACGACCGGCTGCGAGATCGCGCCGGCGACGATGGCCAATCGGATTGCGATGCCGATCAGAAACAGTGGGTGAACGAGCAGCGTCTTCATTGCAGGCCAAGTGCGATTTTCCAAAGATCGGGGCGCTTGGTGCATACGGCTTGGGCGGCAATGCCGCGTTCGGTGAGCAAGGCCGCATAGGCCGGAATTTCCGTTTCAGCATTGCGTCCCTGCAACTCGGGCGAAACGATGCAGAGGCGGAAACCGGCGTCTTGCAGGCGGCGCGCCTCGTCCCCGCTCAACGGAAAGCGCGTGAAGCAATCCACCCAGACCCAATCGACTTTGCCCGCGAGACTGAGCGCGGTATCGATGGATTCGAATTCGGATACGCGGACGGCGCAGCGCTGCTCGCCCGCCTTGGCCCATTTCACGAGAAACGGAAATGACTGGTCGAGGAAGAAGAAATCGGTGATGCCATGCGAGTCCATTACGGAAAGCAGGCGCGCCTCCAGTCCCTCTTCCTTGACATTCAAGATCAGCGTGCCGTGTCGGTACGCCGCGATCCACTCAAGGAAATCTCCGCCCGGAACCAGCGCATCATGGTGGATGATGAGGTTTTCGCCGCGGCTGCGGATATCGACCTCTATCCCATACTCGACCGGCGTCGTGTTCAGTTCTTCCAGCGTATTGCGGCGATGAGCGATAAAGATCATGGCTTGGTGGACCTCTTCAGTTCCAGGCTGAACGCGATTGTGCGTTTGATGAATTTTCTCTTGGCGGCCCAATTGACATTCCAATGGGACGTTCCGTGCGCGCGTTCGCCGAAGCGTACCGGGAAGCGCTTTACAGCCAGACCCCGGCTTCGCGCCAGGTAATAGGCGTACAAATCCAGGGAAAAATCGTGCGGCGGCCGGTCCCAACTGGCGAAGAAATCCCGATGAAACATGGTGGGCTGTGCATTGATGTCCCACAGGCGGGTTCGCAGCAGCAACGTTTCGAACAGGCTCATGCCGATCGTGAAGAAAACGTCCGCCACCGGGCGGCCGTATCGGCGGCCTTTGACGAACAAGCCGGCACCGTGCGCTTCAAATAGCGCCAGACCCTTGACGGCGTCATGGGGGTCTGTCTGCATGTCCGCGTGGGTCCAGGCGAGGATTTCGCCCTGGGCGGCGCGCAATCCCTGAAGAATGCCGTAGCCATAGCCCTGATTGCGTTCGACGCGGACGCTGCGGCATCCAGGGTATGAGGGCAGCAAGGCGGCCAGCACGTCGGGGCTGTTGTCGGTGGAGCCGTTATCGACCAGAATGACTTCGGCGTCCGACCGTGCCGTCAGCGCCTTGCAGCGTTCAAGCAACAACGGCAGGTTGGCTGCTTCGTTGTAGCAGGGGATGACCAGGGATAGTTTCATAGAGATCCGTCGGACACTCGCATCCGAAAAACGAAGAATTTCATGCCGATGAAATTCAGTACGGCCGATACGCCGGTTGCCGCGACGAACGCCACCTGTACCATCTGTTGCGATGCAGGCAGATGCTTGAGCGTCAGGGTGTTGATCACCACATTAGCGCCGAGCGTGGCGGCATAGAGCGCCATGAAACGCCAGTGACTGCCTGTCGGATGTGCCTGATGGTTGAATGTCCAGTATCGGTTGGCCACATAGGCGAACGCCGTGCCCGCCATGAAACCGATGGCCTTGGACCAACCGACAGGCATCGGGCTCCATGCCAGCAGGGCATGATAGACAAGAAAGTCGACCGCGACGGTCAGTCCGCCCACCACCAGGAATACGGGCAGTTCCTTCTTCATCATGGCCGCGGGCCCGGCAACGGCGGATCGATCTTGCGGTATTGTCGAGCCAGCAGCGGTACGGCTTCCGCGGGGACGCGGCCATCGTTCTCAAGGCGATAGGGATGCGATGCCCATTTATGGAAGCAGGACTGCCAGTACTCGAAGGTTCGCAAGTCGTTCGGCGTTCCCCAGGAGAGCAGGTGATCGACGGTAAAGACCTGGCAGCGCAGCCCCAGGGCGATGGCATCATTGATCGTCGAGTCCAGGTAGAACTCGCCGTTCACCCGACCATCCCGAGCCAGCAGCCTGGCCACGACCCGCTGAAAATCCTGCGCGTGTCGGAACGTGAAATTGCCGATGACGATCGGATCCGTTTCCGGAGAACCCAGCGGTTCCTTGACTGAAATGGCGCGGATGCGGTCGTCGGGCGCATCGATCCAGCCAAACATTTTGGGATGACGGACGGCGTTGGCATGGCCGCGTGCCGCCCAGACGATAATGTCTACGTCAGGCGCTTCCAGCAGGCGATCAAAAGCCTGTGCGTCATATAACATGCCGTTGTCGCAAGCGGCGAAAGTAATCGGCCCCGACGCGTCCGCGATCGCCTGCTGCAAGGCATCCAGGCCGATCAGCGCGGTGCATGCCTGGCCTTCGGTGACTGCGTCGATGGTGGAGATGACGGCGCCCGGATAGACGTGCGCGAGCTGCGCGCTGATTGCCGCGTGGCCGGGCATGTCCCGCCGCAAGACAAACGCGTGATGCCGGGACGGGGGCAGATCATGGGCTGCCTGCTCCACCATGGGCCTGCCTGATACGGGGATAAGCGGTTTCGTAGCGGCGTAGCCTTCATCCGCGAAACGCTTTCCCAGCCCTGCCATGGGCATCACCATGCTTCCTCGTGGCGGCAGCGGCGGCTGCGCGGGTTCGGCGAGCGTGCGGAACGCGCGAGACCAGCCGTTGTATTCGGCCACGTCCTGAGGCGTTCCCCACTGCATGAAATGCTGCAGGGCGTACACGGCGACAGGCATGGACTGAGCCAGCAAGGGGCGGTATGCCAGGCTCACATAGTATTCTCCGTTGACGTGTAGCTGGAGATCCACGGTTTCCTTGAATGCGCGCTTCATCAGGGCGCCATTCCGGAAATAGTAGGTACCGCTGGAAGCGAACTCCTCCATGCGGTTCTGCGTGTATGGCTGTTTTTCCTGAATGTCGAGCACCCAGCCGTCCTGCTCGCGCATGTAGGCGTAGTTGGTGCTGCCAAGCGTGTGTGGATGGAATCCCTTATAGGCGGGAATCGCTCCCGCGCAGCCGGTTTCGGACGTGAAGCGCACAAACTGCGGCCAATCCCAATAGCAGGTGAAGTCGCAGTAATTCACGACGACGGGCGAGTCGTCACGGATCAAATGCTCAACCAGGCGGACGGCATGAACCGGGCCCAGCTTGTGGGACGGGATGCCCACGACACGGCCGGTGGGACAATAGCGTTCAAGCGTGGCTCGCACCGCGTAGTCCGGGTTGTCGAGATGGTCCTGGTTGCAGATAAACAGAAAATCCGTCTCTCCCGGGAACATGTCGATCACGTGGGCGATGATCGGTTTTCCGTCGATGGGGATCAGTGGCTTGGGAAGCGAATAGCCGGCCCGCCGGAATCGTTCGCCAAAACCGGACATGGGGATAATGATCTGCACGAAATGTTCGCTCCGGATTGAGGGGCAGGCCGGGCCGCGATGTGGGCGAATCCTGGCGAAAAGGCGTCTATTTTAGTGGAGAAGTGAATGTACCGTCATGTGCGTGGGCTGGCGCAGACGCGAGCAATCCCACGGTTGCGGGAAAGCTCGACGCGGTTTCTGGCTGCCCCCCATGACGCCACTCCCGTTCACTGGCCGAACCAAATAAGGGCTGGCGGAGCGTCCCCGGAAGGCGCCTTCCGCGCCACTTCCACGGGCACATCCGTTTGCAGTTCCGCCGCCGCGATCTGGTTCGCCAGGACAGGGGGGGACGCGTCGATCAACAGCAGCGCGCCAGCGGGTTTGAGACGCATCGCGCCAGTTAGATAGCGCACGCTTTCGTCTTTCAGCGTCAGCACTATGCGCGCGGCGAACGGTTGTTCCCGTGCCACTGTCGGCTTTACGGCAATGGCCAGGGCTTGGATGCCGCGACCGTTCAAGGCGGCTTCGGGTATGGGGATCGTCAGACGACCCATCCCGGAGGAGAAGGAGATGGGTTGAAAATTCAGGGAATGCCCGCCCCAGGACAGTTCCTGGACCAACGGCGAGCAGCCGCGCAGGTATGCCCACCCGATTGGATTGATAGGCACGCAGACGGGGGCGCCGCTATCGATCCGGTAGGACTGGGCCTGCCAGTATGAAGCGTTGATCGTCGGGAATTGCGGCTGCTGATTCAAGCGGCCTGCCTGGGATGTCCAGCCAGCCGCGATCAGCCAGCATGCGAACAAGGCTGGCGCCGTGTGGCGCCGCGGTCCGCTGCTTGGGGGGGCGGTCGGCAAGATATTGGCGAACAGGCCCGCCATGATGAGGGTGACGCCGAAGAAAATGACGATGACGTGCCGGTAGATGGACGAACTTGCCAGATGAGGCAGATCGGCGGTCCAGCTATCGCCGAACGCCAGCGCATTCAGGAGCGTGGTGAAGACAATGGCCAGGCCGCCGATCGGAATCAGGGCATTTGCACGGCGCTTGCGGAACAGGATGAGCGCGACCAGCAACGCGGCGATCGCCATGCCATACATGCCCGGATGGAGGAATCCGGCGCGCATTGGCCGGCCGCTCGTGAATACGCCCAGGTAGCCAAATGCGTACTCGATACCGATGTACAGTTTTTCTGGCAGGCTTGTGGTGGTCGGCGTGGCGAAGGCGCCATTGGCGCGGCTAAGCAGCATCTGCGCCGCCTGCGCGCAGCAGGCGACCACGGATGCTGCCGCAAGCCATCGATAGCGCCGGCCTCTTCCCAATATCGCGGCCAGCAGCAGGCCGGGCAATGTCGCCACGACGGCCGGTTTCGATATCATGAGAACCGGGGTGAGCCATGCCCATCCGGGCGGAGCATCCATCTTGTCACTGACCAGCGCCAGTGCCGACAGGATCAAGATGAAGAAAGCCGCAAAATACGTAAAGTTGATGAACGTGCGAGTCTCGTAGTCCGCCAGGGCGAGGACACTCAACGCGACCAGCAGGCGCAGGCCGTCGCTTTGCACGACGCGTCGGAACGGACCTAGGCAGAAGCTCCCCACCATGGCCGCGGTGAGCAGGATCGCGGTCCAGCTGTAGGCGTATGGAATGCTGGAGGCGGGTAGCGCCAGGGCATGAAACAGCAAGGCGAGGAGGCGCTGTGGCAAGGGGATATAGCCGGCGTCGGTCGACATGAGGCGTGCGACCAGCGATGGCGCCTGCGCGTTCGCATAGTAGTTGGTGGCCATTTCGGCCCACATTTCGCCGTCGAGCAATAGCGCAGGCTGCATGGCCAGCAGATAGCAGACATAGAGCGCAATGCACAGTGCGAAGTACCGCCTGGGCAAGCGTTCATCCTGCGTCGCGCACGCGCTGTCGGATCCGACCATTAGGAGGCGGACGCGGGCAAGAAGGCTGGTGGCATCGGCGGACATCGAGATTCCGTTTTCCGTTCAAGGGAGCTGTCGCAAGGGAAATGACGTCTTTTCCGGGCTTGCCCGGCGCGTCGGGCAAGCCCATACACGGATTCAACGGATGGCGTTGCCGGCGTTGTAGATGTAGCGGAACAGGTGCGGCTTGGTGCCGGCGGCGGCGCCCTGCGTGTCCTTGGCAAAGGCGATGGCCTTCGTCAGGCCACGCATCTTGACTTCCTGCCTTGGGTGGGCGAGCAATACCGCGCTTTGTTCGAACAGGTTCAACGGAGCCTCGGGATCGGCGACCGGTTGCGTGAACTCCGGGAAGGTCTGTCGCAGAACGCTGGGCCGCGCCGTCTGCAGTACGCTTTCCAGGACGATGGGAATTTCGGTGCGTGTGGCCAGGTCCCGCGTCGCGGCCGACAAATTGCCGGTGTGGCGACGATAGGCGACGATGCGGTGGTCGAACAGCCCCAGCCGATAGCCTTGACCCGCCGCGCGCAACCAGTAATCGTAGTCCTGAAGTTGGATCAGCCCCTCGTGGAAGGGGCCGACGGCATCGATCACGCTGCGCCGCATGGTTGCGGAAGGGGCGCAAAGATAGTTGTCGTCGAAAAACAGGCTGCGCAGTAAGTTGGATTCGCGGGGGGGCTGGAAAAAAACCGGATAGAGCCCATCCCGGATCGGGGCGCCTGTCTCATTGATGAGCTGGGGCTTGGAAAAGACCACGTCCCAATTCGCGGTGCCGAGAATGGCTGCCTGATGGGTGATCCGATCTTGCGTGGCGATGTCGTCGCCGCCCATGAGCGCGATGATGTCCCCTTGCGCGATGCGCAAGCCCGCGTTGAGCGCCGCGCTGGGGCCGGCATTCTCCTGTTCAAGCAGCGTGATCTTCGCGCCGAAATGCTGCCGGACGCGCTTGGCGCTGCCGTCGCTGGATCCGTCATCGACGACAATGATCTGAAGATTGTCGTAAGTCTGCGCGCACAGGCTGTCGATGGCCCGAAGCGCATAGTCTCCCTGATTGAAGATAGGAACGATGACGGAAACGGGGAGGCTCATGGGTTCGTTACTGCGCGCAGAATTGGCGTATGCGGTCGATGACCGTGTCGACTTGCGCTTCGGACATTCCGGGCCACATCGGCAGGGACAGGGTCTCCGCCGCTGCCGCTCGTGCCAGGGGCAGGCTGTCTAGCGCCAGCGCGAGCTCTGCGTAGGCTGCTTGCATGTGAGGCGCCGTCGGGTAGTGGACCAGGCAGCCGATCTTGTGTTCGTTCAGATATGCCGCCAGAGCATCGCGTTGCTTGCTGCGGATGACGTACAGGTGATAGACGGGCACGGCGCCGGCGACGGAGACAGGCGTCGTGATGCCGGGGAGGGTCCGCAGACCTTCGGTGTAGCGGGCGGCGATGGCGCGACGCTGATCGTTCTCCTTATCCAGCGTACGAAGCCGGACTCGCAAGAATGCCGCCTGCAGTTCGTCGAGCCGGGAATTGACGCCCGCGACTTCATGCACGTACTTCTTGTTGGAACCGTAGTTGCGCAGGCGGCGCAGATCTGCCGCCAGGCGATCGTCATTGGTGACGATCGCGCCGCCGTCGCCCAGTGCGCCGAGGTTTTTTGTCGGATAGAAACTGAAGGCGGCGGCATCGCCCAGCGCGCCAGCGCGGCGGCCAAGATATTGGGCGCCATGCGCCTGCGCGGCGTCTTCCAGGACGAAGAGACCGTGCCGCGCCGCGATATCGCTGATCCCCTTCATGTCCACCGGTGCGCCATATAGGTGAACCGGCACGATGCCCTTCGTTTTCGCGGTAAGCGCGGCCGCAATGCGGCTCGTATCGAGGCCATATGTTCCGGGATCGATCTCCACGGGGACTGGCGTGGCGCCCACCATGCTGACGGCCAGCCACGTTGCGATGAAGGTCTGCGACGGTACGATGACTTCGTCGCCCGGGCCTATGCCCCGGGCGCGCAGGGCCAGCGCCAGAGCGTCCAGGCCATTGCCAACGCCAATGCAGTGCTTGACCCCGCAATACGCCGCGAATTCCGTCTCGAACTTTTCAAGCTCGCTGCCCATGATGATGTGGCCGCTTGCCAGCACACGGGCAAAAGCGTCTTTCAGCTCGTTTGCGACTGCTGCGTGAGTGGCGTGGATGTCAAAGAAGGGGATCATTTCAGTCGTCTCTGTTCGACGGTTTTGAGAAAGTCTTGATAATCTCGGATGTAGTCAGACTCTTCGTATGGCATCGACGCGAGCACCAGGCACACGGCGCCGGAGGAGAAGTTGTTCAATTCGCGCCATACGAGCGATTTCATCAGCACGCCGCGGAAGGGGCGGTTGCATGTGATCGTGCGACGCTCGTAGCCGTTGTCCAGGACGAGATCGAAGCTCCCGGATATGCCGATGATGAGTTGTTGCAGCTGATGGTGCGCGTGTCCGGCGCGCATCTCGCCACCCGGAACGTCGTACAGGTAGTAGACCCGCTTGATGTCAAAGGGAACATGCCGATTGCCTTCGATGAAGGTCAGATTGCCGCGTGGATCGGAAATCTTGCTGAGATCGACTAGTTCGATGACGGAGTCAAGTGATTCGTACGGTTGATCATGCATGTGAATCTTGCCTTATGCGCTGGCGTCGAGCTGGGTTGGTATGTCTTGTGTGTCTTCGAGCCGAGTAAGTACGTCTTGCACATTCACCGAATAGTCGTCGTGAACGCTGTAGCGATCGTCACGGACGTAGGCGCGCGGGCCGATGACGAATTCGACTTGAGCTTGTGATACGCGGCCAAGCAATTCCCACAGATACAGCTGGTGGCTGGGATGGTCCGAGGCGAGCACGATGAGGCGGGTGCCAGGGTCCGCCCAGACGATGTTGGTTATCTGGGCTCCTGTAGGCGCAATGATGATCTCGGCGTCCCGGAAAATCTGGATCTGTGTTTCCAGGCTGAATTCGTCCGTGCGCAGGATTTCGAATCCCCGCCTGGCCAGTTCGTATTCGAGCTCGACCTGGTTGGTGAGTTTGCGGATCTTGCCGCTTCGGCCCGCGTATATTTTGCGCTTGCGTCCCGGCGCCTTGATGGGAAACCGGGCCTTGCATCGGTCAATCGCGGTTCGGATGCGCCCGACGTCGAGGAAGGACTGACGCGCGATCGGCCCGCCATTGTAGGCATCGACGACTGAAGTGACATCGGAGGGCTGATACACCGTGCGCACGGGGTACATGGTGCCCGACTCCAGGAACAGCACCGGACAGGTGCTCGTGTTCGCGTATTCAAGCAACTTCAGCATGTTTTCATGCAGCTGCCGTTCCACCAGGAAAGGCAAGTCGTCGGGCAGCCCGGCCTCATCGGCCAGGACCAGACGGGGCAACGTTTCTGCGACGAAATGGAAATAGTTGTTTGAGTATTCGTGCATCAAATTGATGCCCGTCGCGATTTCCTGATTCGGCCGCAGCGCGAAGTCGAAGAAGACTTCCTTGCGGTTGTTCCAGAAGGCCGCGCGATAGTATTTCAACGCGGCGGCAGGCTCGTCTTGATATGCGGCAACCTCATCGTGGATGATGTGGTCGCGCGCAATCATGTAGCGGGTGCCGGCTAGCAGCACCGCATGGTCCAGCTTGGCCACGTAGGCCAATCCGGGAAAACTCTTGATCCGGGTCACGCCTTCCGCCTGCTGGGCACGATCTTGCAGGACGATGGGATAAGCATCTCCGGCGGCATCCCGCAGCGATCGCAGGCCGGTCACCGGCAACCGTATTGTTGCTTGCAGGCTTTCGCGCGACGGCGCCGCCGCCGCGATGGCGTTGCGCAATTCGGTCTCGGATTGAAAATCCAGAGGTCCGGGCGCTGCGGTGCGGCCTTCAGCCATGCCAAATGCAAGGTAGTGCGCTAGCAGGCTGTCGGGCCAGTGAACCAGATCGGGGTGGCGCAGCTTGTACCATTCCGGGTTGAACGTGGGGCCTGGGGCATAGCCTGCCGATTCTCCGTGATGGAGAAAATGGGATAGCGGATCGAAACCGTACTCGAGCGCCTCCGGGTAGGTATCCAGATACCACCTGGTATTGAAGAGAGGATGAGGATCCCGGCCCTCCCTGGCTCCGTGCGTGCAGTAGTGCTTCAGCGCATTGCCATGGTCGGCGGGCACGTCGGGATAGCGTTCGGCGTACCATTTCGCGTCAAAGAGCCGGCACGGATTGCGCAGTTCGCGTGCGCCGTTGGCGACATAGTGTGCGAACGGGTTGATTCCGCTGGCGGCGACATCCGGATACGTTGCCAGATACCAAGCCGTATGAAACAGGGGATGAGGATTCAATCCTTGCGCCGTGCCGGCCAGAAGATAGTGTCCCAGCGGATTTCGGCGGGCGGCGGGATCGTCAGTGTGCGCGAGGTACCAGTTGACGTCGAACAGCTCGGCGAGTGTGCCGAGCGGATTGCCGTGATCATGACTCAGGACTGGCCCTGCCGGCAAGACGTTTGGCATGTGGCCGCTGGTGGCTGGCGTTGAAGTCGATCTTGCCGGATCGCTCGAAGGTTCTGGCGTTGGGTTCTGCTGGGGTTCCACCTCTGGCAATCGCGCGCGCATATCCTCCAGAGGTTCGTCGACCACGATGTCGGGTACGTCGTTAACGACCGGGCTGGCGGCCGGCTGGACTGGGCTGGCGGGTTCGGGGGGGGAAAGCATGCGGCCCTCATACCTGCCGAATATGAGGTAGTGCGAAAGCGCACCATAGCGCCAGTTGAGGGTGTCGGCATGCGTTTGCGCATATCGTACAGGGTCGAACTCAGGGCTGGGCAGATAGCCCAGCCTTTCCCCTTCGATCAGATAGTGAACGAGCGGGTTGAAGGCCGACTGGGTGACGCGCTGGTATCGGCTCAGATACCAGCGCGTATCGAAATAGGGATTGGGATTCAGGCCTGCGCGGGCGCCGTGGCGCAGGAAATGCACCAGCGGATTTGCACCGGCGGGAATCAGCGCGGCATATTCCGTGCAGTATTGCTGTACGTCGAAGTACTCCGACGGATCGCGGAGTTCCGAAGCGCCGTAGAGGACGTAGTGTTCAAGCGCGTTCTGTCCGGATTCGGCGACATCCGGGTAGCGGGACAGATACCATTGCGTGTGGAAAAGAGGATGAGGGTCCAGTCCTCTCTTTGCCCCTTCCGACAGGTAGTGTTCCAGCGGATCCGATTGAAGGGAAAGGTCCGGCACCTGCCGGCGATACCATGCGGCATCGAACAGGTCGAGCAGCGTGGCGGGGGGTTCAGCATGATCCGGCGAATGCGCCACGGTTTCCGTGTCGTGGTCCGTTGCCCGATGGCCGGCGCGCCCTTCGGCTTGTCCAAAAAGCAGATAGTGGGAAAAGGGACCCTGGGGCCAAAGCGCGGAGTCCGGGTAGTAACTGATGTACCAGGCCGGGTCGAATTCAGGGCTGGGCCAGAAGCCTCGGCGCTCGCCGTGGTAGATGTAGTGGCTCAACGGGTCAGTGTCGGCCGCTCCTGCTTCCGGGTGATGCTCGACGTACCACTTCGTATTGAAGTGTGGGTTGGGCTGATGGCCAGCCTGGGCGCCGTGCTGGATGAAATGCAGCAACGGATTGGTCCGGGGACTCGCTCCCAGGTAGGTTGCCGAGTACCAGGCTCCGTCGAAGTAAGCGCAGGGCGCTCGTCCTTCCTTTGCGCCATAGTTGACGTAGTGTGCAAGCGGATTGAGGCCGCTGGCCGCTACGTCGGGATTGTTGCGCAGATACCAGCGACCGTGAAACAGCGGATGTGGATCCGATTGCTCGGCAGGATCGGATGACAAATAGTGGCGTAGCGGGTCTTCTCCCTCGGCAAGCTTGGGCGCGTGCCGTGAATACCAATACGCATCGAAAATTGCGGCAATCGTCGGATCGACTCTATGGCCGATCATGGCGGCGGGCTGTCCTGGCAGCCGGCCGAGTAGGCGGGCGGCCAAGCGCTTTGCCTTGGCAAGGGGGGGCATAAAAATGAGTGTTGAGGATCGAGTAGAGCGCGCAAGTGCCGTTATTGGCCGAAGTAGGCGTCCGCGACGTCTGTCGCGTTGCCATCCATCCTGATTTTTCCATGATCCAGCCAAATGACCCGATTGCAGGTATGGCAGATCAAACTCTTCGAGTGACTCGCAAGGACCAATATGTTAGTAGATGCGACTAGGTTGTTCAAGCGAGCTTCGGCCTTGTGTTTGAAGCTCTCGTCGCCTACCGACAGCCATTCATCCATCAACAGGATTTCGGGGCGAATCACGGTTGAAACAGAGAAGGCCAAACGCAGATGCATGCCGGCGGAATACGTGCGCAAGGGCATGTCGATAAAAGCGCCAAGCTCCGAGAAATCAATGATTTCATCGATATGCTGCTTGATCTGTGCACGGGATAGGCCCAGCAGCGACCCTCGCAGAAAAATATTCTCACGCCCCGATGATTCTGCGTCGATTCCGAAGCCGATGTCGATCAAGGAACCGATTTCGCCTACGGTTCTTGCCGAGCCACTCGACGGCGAATAGACGCCACTGAGCAGGCGAAGCAGTGTGCTCTTTCCTGCACCGTTATGACCAAGCAGACCGATGCGGTCTCCATCCTTGAAGTGGAAGGACAGATTTTCCAGCGCTCGCACGGTGATGCGGCCATTCTCGTCCGCACTGATCTGCCCGCCCGTCGCAACCTGAAAAATACGCTTCTTGATGGACCTGGAACTCGCGCTGTAGATGGGAAAGTCGACACAGACACGGTCGAATTCGATTGAAGCCATGGATTTCTATAACTGCAATGAGTGAGCGTCAAAGCCAGTAGGCGATACGACGACGGTACCGCCCATAGAGGGCGAGAGTCAGAGTCCAGCCGAATACGGCCAGGCCGCATGCTGCCAGCCAATTCTGGGTGCTGGGAAGTTGGCCCAGCAAAGGCGCGCGGACGATTTCGATCAAATGGAAGAATGGATTGAACGTGAGCATGTACATGCCAGCGCGCTCCGGCAGCAGGTTTGGCAGCCACATGATAGGCGTCAGATAGAAGACGACCTGCATCAAGCTTGCAATGATCTGCGGGATGTCACGATACCTGGCGCACACCACGCCCAGTGCCGTCGATAGCCAGGTCAGGTTCAACAGCAGCAGGAGGAAGCCGGGCAGGGCCAGCCAGATGGTCTCTGTGACGGGCCTGTCCATCACGAACAGCACGATCGGGAAGATCGCAAAGTTGTGCGCGAGGATGATCACGTTACGCCAGATTGGTCGCAGGACATGGACGATCAGAGGGATGGGCAATTGCTTGATGATCGCATCGGCCTGGATGAAATTGGTGCAGCCCTCGGTCAATGCAGTCGAAATGAACCCCCAAAGGATAAGTCCGACGGCGAGGAACGGCAGATATTCCTCGGTGGGTGCTTTGAAAATCTGTCCAAAAACCAGACCGATGGTACCTATCATGACTCCCATGCTGATGGTCAGCCAGAATGGTCCGAGCATGGAGCGTCGATAGCGTTGACGGACGTCCTGCCATCCCAGGGTGGCGACCAGGGGCAGACGCTTCATGCCGGCGCTGATGTCGCTCAGGGCGTTGGCAAATAGGCGGATGAACATAAGCCAGATGAGTAGTGTGGTTCAGTGAAAGGACGCCGTCGGCTGCAGCAACGGACGATGCACCAATTGCAAAGATGGTGCAATGTCATTGGGCCGGTTGATCGGCAGCAGTGTATGCGGTAATGGGTAGAGATCGCGACGGGACACCTTGGCCCAGGTATAGCCTTGAGCCTCCACGGCGTACAGAAAGGCGCGCTCCATGGCGTGTGCAAGCGTGCCGTCTATCTGGCCTGCCTCGTCGTCAAAATCCGAGAATTGCAGATCGAGTTCCAGCAGTTTTCGCAAGGCATCCGTCCGGCACCAGAACATCGAGCCAGTGGGGCACTCAAGATAGATCCCTTCATGGATCCCGGTTCCTGTGCGTGCCAGCAGGTCGCGGCAGCGTTGATAGTTGGCGCCCCACGCAAAGATCGGCCTGAGATAGAACAGATGCTGCGGAAACACCATGCCGACGGTGCCCGATTGCAACAGGGCCAGATTGGAGGCCACGATGAGGGGCGAGCCGAGCAGGTGTTCATATAGATAGTGCCGCCAGCCCTCTAGCGGCGAACCGCCGTGAGGGGATTTCTTCGTGTGCAGGCTCAAGGCTATATCGTAGCGGTCATAGACATCTCGAAAGCCCACCAGCTTGGGAGCGATGTCGCGCCCGCGGTTTTCGAAGACTCGTACTTCCAGCGCGCCCTTGGTGAAACCCGTGAAATGGTCTTCGATCTCCCTGCGCTTGGTGTCCGATGTGGTCGAAACGAATACGTCGATTCCGCCGGGCACGTTCTCCAGGTACTTGATGATTTCCGCGCACAGGTCGGGATAAAAAACGTGGATGATGGCGCACAGCCGCTGAGACTTGATATGCGGTGAATAGTTGAATGGCACCTCTATCGCCAGGTCATCGGCATCGTCCGGCCGGTTGCGGCCAGGTGGCAGGCTGGGGAGAGGGGGCGGGCGGAGCCCCGCACGCAAGCCGGCGATGCCATTGGTCCGGAATGCTCGAATGGCCTTTCGCAGCGCAGCCCATATTCCCCCATGATGTTGCGAGAGCGTGCGCAGGCGGCGGAGAGCGGCGCGAGGTTTCAGGATAGGAGCCATCATTCAGGAATGGTGCTTGATGAGGTGTCGATTGCTGATCCACGCCCACGTCTGCCTGATGCCTTCCGGAAAAGGCGTCTTCGCGTGCCAGCCTAGCTCCTGCGCGGCGAGCGACGTGTCCAGAACACTGCATGGAACATCCATGTCGCGTTTGGGCAGGAACTCCACGGCAAGCGAGCGTCCGGATACCGACTCGATGGCTTGGATGATGTCCAGCAGGCTGCGGCCATGGCCTGCCCCGACGTTGAACACACGGGATGTCCCTTCGTGCTTGACTGCCTGGATCAGCGCATCGATGACGTCGTCGGCGTAGATATAGTCCCGGACGACAGAGCCATCCCCCCAGATTTGAAGCGGCGCGTCGTCCAGGCAGCGTTGCATGAAGGCGGCGATGGCGCCTTGACTCTTGATTGCCGTCTGGTAGGGACCAAAGGGGTTGGCCACCCGGAGTACACGATACTCGATGCCATGCAGGTACTCATAGAGCGCCAGGTATTTTTCGATCGACAATTTGGAAATGCCATACGCGGTAATCGGCATGGTGGGTGCGGATTCCGGCGTGGGTACCTGCTTGGGCAGACCGTAGATCGTGCCGCCCGACGAAATGAAGATAATGCGCTTGATGCCCAGGTCACGGCACGCATCCAGTAATCCCAGCGTCGAGGCGACGTTGGATTGCAAATCGGCGATCTTGTCCTGGTTGGCACTGGCCGGCGTCGTGGCGTTGGCGAGGTGAAAAACGGTGTCACACCCGCGAATGGCTTCTTTGACGTGTTGAATGTCGGCGAAGTCGCCCGTCAGCCATTCGATGCCACGCAACGCGTCGGGGAAGGACTGGCGGCGCCCGAACGCGCGCAGCGCGGCTGTTTGGCCACGCAGGCGCTGGCAGAGCGTCGTACCCAGGAATCCGCCCGCGCCTAGCACGGCGCAGCGAGTGTCTTTCAATGCGCTCACGCAAGGGACTCCTGTCCGGCGGACGGTTCCGATGCGGCATCCAAGGTTTGGAGTACCTTGCCCATTTTCATGCCTTCCGCCGCCCAATCGGTCGCCGCACTGGCTTTCAATCCTGCTGCGCGCAAGCGTTGTGCTTCCTGTGGATTCTCCAGGACAGTGCAGATCGCATTGGCCAGGGCCAGGACGGTAGGACGTTCAAGCAGGGCGATTTCGTCAGAGAGCAGCCACTCGGTACAAGGCGCGCGGTTGCTGACCACGGGAACGCCGCAAGCCATGAGCTCGAGCGGCAGCAACGACAGATTGGAGAAGGACAGGACCAGGCCGACATCGCATTGCGCGTACAGGGCCGGCAGATCTGCCAGATCGACGATGCCTGGATTGGTATGTTTGAACGGGATTTCATAGCCGCTCAGGTCCGCACCGGCAAGCACTGCGATGGCGTCAGGGTGGCGCTTGGCGACTTCGGCGAGTACCAACACGCCCAGTTCAAACGAGCGCCGGGCGGTATTTGGACGCGCGTAGAAGAAGATGTTCTTTGTTTCAGGGTTCTTTCTTGGGAGGACGCGATAGAGTTCCCGGTCATAGGAGAAGCTCACGGCGTGCGTGGTCATGCCGAAGTCTCTATGCAGCATGTCGGCCAGCCACGTGCCGGCCGTGATCCCGGTGAATCCGAATCGGTAGGTTTCTTCCGCGAAGGTTGCCAGTGAGCCCGCGGGGAAGAACCAGGGCTCATAGTCTTGCACAAAGTAGCATTTATGCCGCGTCGTTTGAAAGTTGCGGACATCGTATGCGGTGTGCCACGCGGTAGCGATCGAAATGTGGGCGGTCGGCGCGCTGTCGGAACCGATATAGGCCTTGGCTTTCAGCGGGAAAAACCAATCGGCGATTTCCCGTTCGACTTCCCTGGGATCGAGTGTCGGCGGTCCGCCGGAAATGATGATTCGACAGTCGAATCCCTGATGTTCAAGATTGCGGATGAAACGGAAAATATTCAAATGTCCGCCAGAGCCGCGGCCGACCTGGGGAATGAACCAGTTCACGGTGTTGGGAGACGCCATGCCGGGGCGATACGGTGCCCCGACGGGATGTTCCACCACGAAGCCGTAGGCGCGGACAATTTCCGCCTTGGCGAACACCGGGCTGCCCATCAGGGCCTGGCTGTTGAACTCTTGCCGGATGCGCTGGCGCAACGCCTTGAGACCGTGAGTGCGGCCATAGCGCCACGCTGCTCGCGCCTTGTGCAATATATGTTTCATGGTTGCGTTTTTCTTGTTCGCCAGCCGGATGTTGGCAATCCATGCATCATGCGCCGGTCCCGAGAAAGCCAATTGCGCACGCACTCCGGTAATCGTTGGGCGCGTGAGCCGAGGTAGTGCCCGATTGCTCGCATCAGGTTGTGGAGCGGCATCTTGGCCACAGTACCGAAATGGCTGCGACGAAAGCCGGCGACACGCGCATAGACGAGATCGTTGTGTGTCGACCCCAGCCAGGTGCGCAGCATGTGCTTGGCGCTTGGTGACAAGACATAGCCGAACAAACGATACAGCGCATGCGATTCGTCGAAACTGCGCTGCAGTTTTTCGAACAAGGCGAAATCGTGCGAATGGTAGACCAGGCCATCATGCGCATAGCCCTTTTTCCATCCGGCTTCGATGATTTGCTGGGCCCAGATCTGATCCTCGGCAAAATCGACATCGGGATAGGGAATCTGTTCCCACACGGATCGACGCACCAGCGCGTTGTTGTCCGAGAAGAAGTGCAGGCGCTGGCGGTAGGGCTCGTCACGGTCATAGCGGGCCTTGTCGTCGAGCCAGACCACGGGCTGTCCGGCAAAATTGCCAAAGTGCCCGTCCAGATCGCGTTTGGTGTAGGGGCTGGCCTCCGGGTACGCACAATGGCGCCCGAACACGCCGGCGATTCGGGGGTCTGAATCGGCCAGGGCCACCATGGCAGCAAGCCAATGCAGATTGTACGGGAGTGCATCATGAGTGATGAGCACTGCGTATTCGCCGGTGGTTTGCGAAACGGCCAAATTGCGCGTCTTGCCGTGGCCAAATTCGGACGGCGAAATTTCCATGAGACGCAAGCGTTGATCCTCAACGCCGCGCACAAATTCGACCGTGCCGTCCTTAGAACCCGAATCGATGACCAGGACGTCGAAGCTGAAGCCGGTTTCCTGCGAGAGCACTGCAGGCAGAACGCGGCGAAAGATCTCCCCCGGATTCTTGGTGGGTATGATGACGGACGCCTTGACCGCAGTCGGCGTCGCGCCAGACTTGAAACTAGTCATATACGCAGGCATTGGCGAATCGCTGGCCTTGCAGGTCCTTTTGGGACAACTGCGGTACAAAATCGATGGGCCAGCGGATGTTCAGGTCGGGATCGTTCCAGAGAATGCAACGTTCGTGTTCCGGCGCATAGTAGTCCGTGGTTTTATATAGAAATTCCGCTGTTTCACTGAGTACGATGAAACCGTGCGCGAAGCCGGCAGGCACCCATAGCTGATGCTTGTTGGTTTCGTTCAGTTCGGCACCTACCCATTTCCCAAAGTTCGGAGAAGATCGGCGCAGGTCGACTGCCACGTCGAATACGCGCCCTTGCACGACGCGGACGAGCTTGCCCTGAGCCTGCTGTATCTGGTAGTGCAGGCCGCGCAGAACGCCTTTGGTGGATTTCGAGTGGTTGTCCTGGACGAATTCGCAGTCCACGCCAATGGTGGAGCGGAAATCCCGGTCGTTGTAACTTTCGAAGAAGAAGCCGCGATCGTCACCAAACACGCGAGGTTCTATCAGGAGAACTTCCGGTAGTTCGAGTTTGGTGACTTTCATCAATAGACCTTTTCGATCAATAGCCGCTGCAAATACTGACCGTAGCCGTTCTTGGATAGAGGGGCTGCCAGCGACTCCAGCTCTGCCTCGCCAATCCACCCCTGACGGAAGGCAATTTCTTCCGGACATGCCACTTTCAGCCCCTGCCGTTTTTCAAGCGTCGCGATGAATTGGCCCGCTTCCAGCAATGAAGCGTGGGTTCCGGTGTCGAGCCAGGCATAGCCGCGGCCCATGATCTCCACGGACAAGCTGCCGCGCGCCAGATAGGCGCGGTTGACATCGGTGATTTCCAGCTCGCCGCGCGCGGAGGGCTTTATGCTCTTGGCGATATCGATAACCTGTTGATCATAGAAGTACAGACCAGTCACTGCGTAGTTTGATTTCGGAGACTGGGGCTTTTCTTCAAGCGACAGTACCTTGCCATCCCCGTCGAATTCCGCGACGCCATAGCGTTCAGGATCGTGTACATGGTAGGCAAAAATGCTGGCGCCGTTGGGACGTTGATTGGCGGCATTCAGCAACAGGTGGAAATCATGTCCGTAGAAAATGTTGTCGCCAAGGACCAAGGCCGACAGATCATTGCCTATGAACTGCTCGCCGATGAGAAACGCCTGGGCCAGACCGTCGGGCGATTCCTGCACGGCATACTGAAGGTTGAGGCCCCACTTTTTGCCATCGCCGAGTAGTTGTTCAAATCGCGGCGTGTCCTGGGGCGTGGAGATAATAAGAATGTCCTGGATGCCGGCCAGCATCAGCGTGCTAAGCGGGTAATAGATCATCGGCTTGTCGAAGACGGGCAGCAATTGTTTGCTGATGGCAAGCGTTGCTGGATGCAGGCGGGTGCCGGAGCCGCCTGCCAGGATGATGCCTTTGCGTTTCACGAGTGCTGTTCCAGATGCGTCAGTTGATCAATAGTTCGGTTGGCGTGTACTGCCCAATGCGGTAGTTGGATTCGCAGGCTTTCAGCCAGTTTCCGGGTATGCAGGCGGGAATTGGCCGGGCGCCGCGCCGGAGTCGGATAGTCCGCCGTCGGGATGGGCTGAACCTCGTCGGCGGTCAGTTTCAGGATGGCGCCGTTCGTGCTCGCCCGATCAATGATGTGCCGAGCGAAATCGTGCCAACTCGTTTCGCCACTGGCAGTGAGATGGTACAGGCCAGTTGCCAAAGTGCCGGAGCGGTATGCCGAGACGGCGAGAGCAGTGACATCCGCGATCATTTCAGCGGAAGTGGGCGCACCATGCTGATCGTCGACAACTCTCAATGTATCGCGTTCGGCGGCCACTCTAAGTATGGTGCTCAGGAAATTCCGCCCATATCGGGAATATACCCAACTGGTCCGGAATACTAGCGCATTGCATCCCTCGTCAAGAATCGCCTGTTCCCCAGACAGTTTCGAACGGCCGTAGGCATTAATGGGGGTAGTGAGATCCTGTTCGGAATAGGGAGTGGCCGAACGACCGTCAAACACATAGTCGGTGGAATAATGAATGAGCAGGCTGCCAGTACGCCGGGCGTACCGGGCCATGGCGCCGACCGCGTGCGCATTCACAACGTAAGCAGCGTTCTCGTGCTGTTCAGCCTCATCGACATTGGTATAGGCTGCCGCGTTGACGATCAAGCTTGGAGAATGCCTGGACAAAATGTTGCCTATGGCCTCCTGATCTTGCAAGTCGCAGTCGGCGCGGTTCAGCGCGATGAGTTCTCCAAAGGAGAGAAGGGCGCGTTGAAGTTCACGGCCGACCTGGCCATCCTTGCCAAAAAGAACTGATCGCATCTTGGCCTCAAATTCTGTTGAACAGGGCTGCGGCGGCCAAGCCGATATTGCCCATTACGGTCTGGCGGCAGATGCCTGATCCCAAAACTCCCCATACGCGTGGAAAAAACGAGCGATTGCGGGCTTGGGAAAAGCAATTCAATTTGGCACGGTTTTCAGGCGGCATCATGGATTGATGTGGCATGAGCGCCTCAATGTGAGTGTCGTTCCACGCTTTGAGATGCCCCTTCAGGAGCATGTTCAGGCGATACAGGCGCGCCCTCGCGCTCTTGTTTGCGCCGATCAGATTGCCGCCATGTTGTCGGTAGAGAATGGATGGGCAGCCGTCATAGTGGACGTGGCCGCCGCAGGCGCTGACCAGCAGGTAGGTCCACCAATCGTGGGCGACGATCTGAGTGTGTGGACCGGTTTTTACAAGCAGGTCTCTGGCGGCCCTGTTGAACGCCATGGTGTTGCCGCCACCTACGTTCTGGGCTAGCGCGTTCGCAAAACAAGGCTGACGTTTGAAGAGCGGGGAGTATCCGAGGGAGTTGCCGTGTTCGTCGATCAGCTGCGTCCGAGAGCAATATAGGGCAGGTACATCGTCAGGTATGCTCGCCAGCCATCGTGCCGCGCGGTCAATTTTCGCAGGCTTCCAGATATCATCTTGATCAGAAAAGAAATAGATATCCGCGTCGATTGAAGGGTTGCAGGCCAGAGACAGGAAGTTCGCGGCAAAACCCTTTTGAGGGCCTCGCCATATGGACATGCGCGCCGGACCCCATTTCTGGCGGTATTGTTCCAGTATTGCTCTTGTACCGGATCCCCGGCTGTCGTCAGACGCGTGGACTATCCAATTTGAGTAGGTTTGGGAATCAAACGAGTCCAGTTGTGCCGGCAGATAACTTTCGCCATCATATGTGCACAAGAGAATCGCTGCTGTTCGGCTCACACGGCACCTTTCTTAATCATGTAGCTGCGTAACGGCAAACAGCAATCTTGAAGAATTAAAATGGACGGCATTGGATCTGGAGTGCTGCAGGTTCTTCGCCTTTGTCCTGATGCTCTGATATTGATGGTTCTGAAAAAGGCACGCTGAATTCGCGGGAGTCAGGCGGAATACTGTTTGGAAATCCACTCTCGATAAGTCCCATTGATGATTCGTTCCACCCAGTTCTGATTGGACAGATACCACAGTACCGTTTTGCGAATACCCGTTTCAAAAGTCTCGGCCGGCCTCCATCCCAACTCGCGTTCCAGACGGGATGCGTCAATTGCATATCTCTGGTCATGACCCGGGCGGTCTTTTACGAAAGTGATCTGTTGGCGGTACGACTGCCCGTCCTTTCGGGGGCTGAGTTCATCAAGCAACGTGCAAAGCGTGTGAACGACCTCAAGGTTGGTTTTTTCGTTCCAGCCGCCGATGTTGTACGTCTCTCCTGGTCGCCCATCTTCGAGGACCCGACGGATCGCACTGCAATGATCTTTGACGTATAGCCAATCCCGGATCTGTTGGCCATTGCCATAGATCGGCAATGGCTTGTCAGCGAGCGCGTTGTGAATGACCAGAGGGATCAGTTTCTCGGGGAAATGATACGGGCCATAGTTATTCGAGCAGTTGGTTGTAAGTACCGGCAGGCCATACGTATGGTGGTATGCGCGCACAAGGTGGTCGCTGGCGGCCTTGCTGGCGGAGTAAGGGCTGTTGGGCTGGTACTGATGTGCTTCCGTAAACGCCGGCTCGTCTTGTCTTAGCGAGCCATAGACCTCGTCCGTTGAAACGTGCAGGAATCGGAATGCACCACGGGCTGCGCCCGTCAGCCTTCCCCAGTATGCGCGGACAGCTTCCAGCAGCTGGAACGTGCCGACGATGTTCGTTTGAATGAATTCGCCAGGCCCGTGTATGGAGCGATCGACATGGGATTCGGCTGCGAAATTGAGAATGGCCCGGGGAGCATGCTCTGCCAGCAGGCGGCTGACCAATTCAGCGTCACCAATATCCCCCTGCACCAGTTGATGCGCGGGGTCGTTCCTCACCGTAGCGAAATTCTCCGGGTTGCCGGCGTAAGTGAGCTTGTCCAGGATGATGACGGGCTCTCGACTTGCTTGCAGCCAGTCCAACACGAAGTTGGAACCGATGAAACCGGCCCCACCAGTAACAATGATACTCATTCTTGTATGACCCTTGAGCAGCCTGCCGGCATTCAGCCCTGTTTCCCAGTATTCTGTAATTATGCCGCAATCATGGCGTGAGTTTTTTTCCAGAGATTGCAGGTGGCGTCGTCACATGTAAGCGTCTGTCTTCGCGACTCAGAAGAGCATGGCCATGGTGTGTGTGCCTTGTGGCGCTGGCGAGGCGCGTATTTAGGGCTTCTGCCGGGAATGCGCGCTGGCCCAGAATACGTCGGACCGACCTTGCGCGTGGTTGACATGTCTTGCCAGCACGAACATCAGGTCCGACAGCCGGTTCAGATACTGCCGCACCGGCGGATGGATGGCCTCTTCGTGCGCCAGAGTCGCCACCGCGCGTTCGGCGCGGCGGCAAACCGTGCGCGCCACATGCGCCTGGGCTGAGGCACGGGAGCCGCCTGGCAGGATGAACTCGCGCAAGTGCGGAAGCTGCGCGTTGTAGTGCTTCAGCCGTTCGTCCAGCCACAGGATTTGTGCCGGTGTCACTGCCGCATGACCCGGTATGCACAGCTCCGCGCCCATGTCGAACAGATCATGCTGGATCGCCAGCAGATCCTTGGCCACGTCTTCCGGCAGCGTTTCGGTCAGCAGCAGGCCGATGGCGCTGTTCAGCTCATCCACGTCGCCCAACGCCGCGATGCGCGGCGCATCCTTGGCGCAGCGGGAACCGTCCCCCAGTCCGGTGGTGCCGTCGTCCCCGGTGCGGGTGGCGATGACGGATAGGCGGTTGGCCATGGCGGCTCCTGTAGTCGGTGACGAAGCGTTAGGGAATCGACGGCTTGGTAAGCCCGCGCCGGGTTCGCCGGGGCGCGCCGCAAACAAACGTCGGAATTGTTGCGTAATCGGTGGGGAACTGTTGCGTGCGGGCGCTATCCTAGCATTGTGGAAAGCGCGTTCGCGGCCTCGGTCCGGCGCAGGCTTTCGTTGCTACAGGAGGATGAGTCCATGGCTTTCAACCGCAGATACGCCACCCCCATGGCGATCGCCACCGCGATGGCGGTCGTGTCCCTGGCCACGCCGCTGGCCTTTGCCCAGCAGGCCGACGCCAGCGGCGAGGTGCGCCGCGTCGATCCGGCCGCCGGCAAGGTGACCATCAAGCACGACGCGATCAAGGCGCTGGACCTGCCGGCCATGACGCTGGTGTACGAGGCCGATCCGGCGCTGCTGGCCAAGATCAAGGCCGGCGACAAGGTGAAGTTCACCGCCGAGCGCAAGGATGGCAAGTATGTGGTGACGGCGATCAGTAATTGAGCGGGGCCAGGCCCGCTTGTGGGCGACCCTTCGCCAACAGAGCTATCAAACAGAACTCGCAAGCAGAAAAAAGCCCGCCGCTAGCGATCGCGGCGGGCTTTTCGTTGAACGGCTGGGGAACGGCCTGGGCCGCTCCCGGCCTTACAGCACGTAGCGCGCCAGATCCTGGCTGCTGGCCGCTTCGGCCAGTTGCGCGTTGACGTAGGCGGCGTCGATCTTCACCGTCTTGTCGCTGGTGGAGGTGGCATCGAACGACAGCTCGTCCAGCAGCTTCTCCATCACCGTGTACAGGCGGCGGGCGCCGATGTTCTCGGTGGTTTCGTTGACGTCGTAGGCCAGCTCGGCCAGGCGGCGCACGCCTTCCTCGGTGAACTCCAGCTCCAGGCCCTCGGTGGCCATCAGCGCGGTGTACTGCTTGGTCAGCGAGGCGTCGGTGGACGACAGGATGCGCACGAAATCCTCGGCCGACAGCGAATCCAGCTCGACGCGGATCGGGAAGCGGCCCTGCAGCTCGGGGATCAGGTCGGACGGGCGCGACAGGTGGAAGGCGCCCGAGGCGATGAACAGGATGTGGTCGGTGCGGACCATGCCGTAGCGGGTGTTCACCGTGGTGCCTTCGACCAGCGGCAGCAGGTCGCGCTGCACGCCCTGGCGCGACACGTCGGCGCCGCCGGTTTCCTGGCGGGCGGCGATCTTGTCGATCTCGTCCAGGAAGACGATGCCGTTCTGTTCGACATTGTTGATGGCGGCGGTGCGCAGGTCTTCCTCGTTGATGCGCTTGGCGGCTTCCTCGTCGACGATCAGCTTGAAGGCGTCGCGCACCTTCATCTTCTTGGGCTTGGTCTTGTCGCGGGCCAGGCCGGCGAACATGCCGCGCAGCTGCTCGGCCATTTCTTCCATGCCGGGAGGCGTCATCACGTCCATCTGCGGCGCGGCCTGGGCCACTTCGATCTCGATTTCCAGGTCGTCGATCTTGCCTTCGCGCAGGCGCTTGCGGAAAGTCTGGCGGGCGCTGTTGTCCTCGCCGCGCTCGGGCTCGCCCGACACGCCGCGGGCCGGCGGCACCAGCGCGTCCAGGATGCGGTCTTCGGCGGCGTCCTCGGCCTGGGTGCGCACGCGGCGCATTTCCAGCTCGCGGGTCTGCTTGATCGAGTACTCGGTCAGATCGCGGATGATGGTGTCGACGTCGCGGCCAACGTAGCCCACTTCCGTGAACTTGGTGGCCTCGATCTTGATGAAGGGCGCGTTGGCCAGCTTGGCCAGGCGGCGCGCGATCTCGGTCTTGCCCACACCGGTGGGGCCGATCATCAGGATGTTCTTGGGGTGGATCTCGTGGCGCAGCGGCTCGGCTACCTGCTGGCGGCGCCAGCGGTTGCGCAGCGCGACGGCGACGGCGCGCTTGGCGCGATCCTGGCCGACGATGTATTTGTCGAGTTCGGAGACGATTTCTCCGGGCGTCATGTTGGATGC
>NZ_JBICCO010000025.1:0-78274 GCF_043119405.1 Achromobacter sp. 413638 | reverse complement strand
TCCTCCTGGGGCGCGCATTCCCACTGTAACTGCAGGTCCAGCGCCGCGGCGGCGGCCGCCGCCTGGCTCATCAGCGCGGCGGGTTCCGGCGCGGCGAATGTGAACAGCGTGTTGGCGCGCTTGATCTTGCTGCGCTTGCCGGATTCCGATTCCACCTGCAGGCTGGCGTCGGTTTCGGACAGGATGTTGCCGGCCTTGAAGCTGCCGTCGTCTTCGTAAAACACATACATGGTGGTGGATCGTCCTGGACGGCGCGCACGCGCCGCCGTGGTGCAGCTGTCGTTATGGAGTTCGGGGCACAGATGGATTATTGGGGGCGAACGGGCTCCGCGCCAAGCGCGAATTCGAGAACCTCGGGCATCCAGCGGGCGAAGTCGGACAGGCCGTGGTCGCTGCCCTGCACGATGCGCTGGCGGCAGCCCGCGTAGCGGTCGCGCATCTCGCGCCAGTCCAGCACTTCGTCCCCCGTGGCCGCCACCAGGAAGTAGCGCTCGGGTCGCGTGATGGCGGGCGCGTGGATCGCCGTCAACTCGTCCACGTATTCCGGCAGGAAAACGAAGGGTTCGTCCGAATGATACATGCGGTGTTCGCCGACCTGGGTGGCCAGGTCGCGCGGGGCCTGGACGGCCGGATTGAGCAGCACGGCCTGGCAGCCCAGCTGCTCGGCCAGCCAGGTGGCGTAGAAACCGCCCAGCGATGAGCCGATGACCGTCAGCGCGCGCGGATCGGGCGCGCCTTCCAGCTGGCGGCGGGCGATATCCATGGCCATGTCGATGGCCTGGCGCGGGCTGGCGGGTAGTTGAGGGCAGGCCCAGGCGCCGGCCAGGCCGCGTTCGGTCATGGCGTCGGCCATCAGGCGGGCCTTGAACGAGGTCGGCGACGAGCGGAAACCATGCAGGTAGAGGATCGAGCTGCTCATCGCGTCGTCCTTGGGCGCCTCAAGCGCGTCGCTCCAGCGCATCCAGCAGCTTGCCGTGGATGCCGCCGAAGCCGCCGTTGCTCATGACCAGCACATGGTCGCCGGGTCGGGCGGCCTGGACCACCGCGTCCACCAGCGCGTCGATGTCGTCGCGATGGCTGGCGCGCGCGCCCAGCGGCGCCAGCACCTCGGCCGGGTCCCAGCCCAGCGCGTGCTTGCCGGACTTGGCGCCGAAGCAGAACACCAGGTCGGCGCCAGCCAGCGCATCGGGCAGGCGGGCGGCCATGGTGCCGAGTTTCATGGTGTTGGAGCGGGGCTCCAGCACGGCCAGGATGCGGGCCTGCCCCACCTGACGGCGCAGGCCGGCGATGGTGGTGGCGATGGCGGTGGGATGGTGCGCGAAGTCGTCATAGACCTTCACGCCCTGGACCGTGCCGCGCAATTCCATGCGGCGCTTGACGCCGCCGAAGCGGCTCAGCGCCTCGATGCCCTGGGCCGCCGGCACGCCGGCATGGTCGGCGGCGGCCAGCGCGGCCAGCGCGTTCATGCGGTTGTGTTCGCCGCCGAGCGACCAGCGCACCGTGCCGATGTCCTGACCGTCGCGGCGGACGATAAAGGCGCCCTCTGCGTCGGGTTCGGACGCCTGCCAGCGGCCATCGTCGCCGAACGTGACCGTTTCCGACCAGCAGCCGCGCGCCAGTACGCGGTCGAGCGCGTCGGAATGCGTCGGGCGCAGGATGCGGCCCGAGCCGGGAATGGTGCGGACCAGGTGATGGAATTGGGTTTCGATGGCGGCCAGATCGGGAAAGATGTCGGCGTGATCGTATTCGAGGTTGTTCAGGATCGCGGTGCGGGGGCGGTAGTGCACGAACTTCGAGCGCTTGTCGAAGAAGGCCGTGTCGTACTCGTCCGCCTCGATCACGAAATGTCGCTGCGTGGGGCTGTACCGGGCCGAGACGTGCAGGTCGGGCGCCACGCCGCCGATCAGGAAGTTGGGCGCCAGGCCCGCCGCTTCCAGGATCCAGGTCAGCATGGAGCTGGTGGTGGTCTTGCCGTGGGTGCCGGCCACCGCCAGCACATGGGCGCCGGGCAGGATGTTGTCGCCCAGCCATTGCGGGCCGGAGACATAGCGCGCGCCCGATTCCAGGATGGCTTCCATCAGCGGGTTGCCGCGGCTGACCACGTTGCCGATCACGTACAGGTCGGGCTTGAGCGCCAGTTGCTCGGGGCCGAACCCTTCGATCAGCTCGATGCCTTGTTCGGCCAGCTGCGTGCTCATGGGCGGATAGACGCCCGCGTCGCAGCCGGTGACCTTGTGTCCGGCGGCACGCGCGATCAGCGCCAGCCCGCCCATGAACGTACCGCAGATGCCAAGAATATGCAGATGCATTGAAAAACTCTCCTGTGCTGCATTGTATATATAGAGGCGGGCCAGGCTGCGCCGCATGGCGGTGGGCCGGACTGTGCCGGCGCAAGGCGCAAACCCACGGCAGCGGTTATGATCGCGCCATGAATCGACGTCTCATTCTTTCCGCCGGCGTGGCCGTCGCCGCCACCGCGGCCGGCGTGTTCACCTGGCTGGGTCGCGGCAAGTCGCAAGCGCCGCAGGCCGCCGACGCGCAGGTCGATCCCGTCGCCTCGCTGATGGCGCTGCGCCTGCCCGACCTGAGCGGCGCCTCGCATTCGCTGGACGCCTGGAAAGGGCAGCCCATGCTGGTGAATTTCTGGGCGACCTGGTGCGCGCCTTGCGTCAAGGAGATGCCCGAGCTGGATGCCTTGCAGAAAAAATATCCGAAAGTGCGCTTTGTGGGTATCGGCGTTGATTCAGCCGCCAATATGCAGAAATTTGTCGAGAAAGTGCAGGTTTCGTATCCGCTGTGGGTGTTGGGCGCCGGTGGCATCGATGTGTTGCGCAAGCTGGGCAATCCTAGCGGCGGCTTGCCTTTTACGGTTGTTTTCAATGCAGATGGTGGAATTAACCGGAAGATCCTGGGTGAAATTCAGCCCCAGGACCTGGATCAGACTTTGGCCGGTTTGAAGGCGTAAGTCTGTTGGACAAATGGTGGGAATTGGCGTAAAAAGCTGGTTTATCGGCTGTTTTGCCAACAAATCAAGATTGGCAATCCACTCATTGGCAAGCGCATGGCGCAAAACATACTGGTATTGCATGGCCCGAATCTGAACCTGCTAGGCACCCGGGAACCTCATATCTACGGCAGTCTGACGCTGCAGCAGATCAATGAAAACCTGGAACGGCTTGCAGGGGAACTGGGCGCCACGCTCACGGCGTGGCAGAGCAATCACGAGGGCGCACTGGTCGATCGCATCCAGGCGGCGCGGCAAGACGGCACGGACTTCATCATCATCAACGCGGCGGCTTACACGCACACCAGCGTCGCGGTTCGCGATGCGCTGGCCGGGGTCGCGATCCCATTTATTGAAGTACATTTGTCCAACCTGTATAAGCGGGAGCCCTTCAGGCATCACTCGTATCTGTCCGATCTGGCGGTAGGCCTCATCAGCGGCCTGGGCGCGGACGGCTACGAGGCGGCCCTGCGCTACGCGGTGCGGCACTGATCTCGCTCCAACACATCGCTTTTACATCTTAAACGGCGCGGTCCCGACGCAGGGACGTTGCCGACACTATTTCGGGAAGCAGCTTCTATGGACCTTCGAAAACTCAAAACCCTGATCGACCTGGTGGCTGAATCGGGCATCGCCGAGCTGGAAATCACCGAAGGCGAAGGCAAGGTTCGCATCGTCAAGTTCTCGCAGACCCTGCAGCCGGTCGCGTACCATCAGCCCGAGGCCGGCGTGGCCGCCGCGCCGGTGGCCGCTCCCGCTCCCGCCGCTGCCGCGCCCGCCGCGCCGGCGCCGGCCGCGATCCAGGGCCATGTGGTCAAGGCGCCGATGGTCGGCACGTTCTACCGCTCGCCGAACCCGGGCGCCGCGCCGTTCATCGACGTCGGCCAGAGCGTCAAGGAAGGCGATCCCCTCTGCATCATTGAAGCCATGAAGCTGCTCAATGAGATCGAAGCCGACAAGTCCGGCGTGATCAAGGAAATCCTGGTCGAGAACGGCGAACCCGTCGAGTACGGCCAGCCCCTGTTCGTCATTGGCTGATCGCTGATATGTTCGAAAAAATCCTGATCGCCAACCGGGGCGAGATCGCCCTGCGCATTCAGCGCGCTTGCCGCGAGCTGGGCATCAAGACCGTGGTGGTGCACTCCGAGGCCGATCGCGAAGCCAAGTACGTGCGCCTGGCCGATGAGTCCGTGTGCATCGGGCCCGCGCCCTCGCGTGAAAGCTACCTGAACATGCCGGCCATCATCTCGGCCGCCGAAGTCACCGATTCCGAGGCGATCCACCCCGGCTATGGTTTCCTGTCGGAAAACGCCGATTTCGCCGAGCGCGTCGAGAAAAGCGGCTTCGTGTTCATCGGTCCGCGTCCCGACACCATTCGCCTGATGGGCGACAAGGTCAGCGCCAAGCGCGCCATGATCGAGGCCGGCGTGCCGGTGGTGCCCGGTTCCGAGGGCGCGTTGCCCGACGATCCGCAGGAAATCGTGCGCATTGGGCGCGAAGTCGGCTACCCGGTCATCATCAAGGCCGCGGGCGGCGGTGGCGGCCGCGGCATGCGGGTGGTGTACACGGAAGCCGCGCTGCTGAATGCCGTCACGATGACGCGTTCCGAGGCTGGCGCCGCGTTCAACAATCCCGAAGTCTATATGGAGAAGTTCCTGGAGAATCCGCGCCACGTGGAAATCCAGGTGCTGGCCGACGGCGGCCGCAACGCGGTCTGGCTGGGCGAGCGCGACTGCTCCATGCAGCGCCGCCACCAGAAGGTCATCGAGGAAGCGCCGGCCCCCGGCATCGCGCGCCGGCTGATCGAGCGCATCGGCGACCGCTGCGCCGACGCCTGCCGCAAGATGGGCTATCGCGGCGCGGGCACGTTCGAGTTCCTGTATGAAAACGGCGAGTTCTATTTCATCGAAATGAACACCCGCATCCAGGTCGAGCATCCCGTCACCGAGCTGATCACCGGCGTGGACCTGGTCCAGCAGCAGATCCTGATCGCCGCCGGCGAGAAGTTCACGCTGCGCCAGCGCGACATCGGCTTCAAGGGTCATGCGATCGAATGCCGCATCAACGCCGAGGATCCGTTCCGCTTCGTGCCCAGCCCCGGCCGCATCACCAACTGGCACACCCCGGGCGGCCCTGGCGTTCGTATCGATTCGCACGCGTTCAACGGTTATTTCGTGCCGCCGAACTATGATTCCATGATCGCCAAGGTCATTACCTACGGCGATACGCGCGACCAGGCGCTGGCCCGCATGCGCACGGCCCTGTCGGAAATGGTGGTGGAAGGCATTTCGACCAACATCCCGCTGCATCGCGAGCTGTTGCAGGACGCCCGCTTCATCGAAGGCGGCACCAGCATCCATTATCTGGAAAACAAGCTGGCCCAGCGGCCTTGATCCGCTTTTTCCGGGGCCGCGAGGCCCCTTTTGTGTTTTTACGGTCGAACGGGCCGCGGCGCATGCCGCGGCCCGTCGTCCAGATGGAAGAATCTCATGCGTGAACTCGTGCTCCATTGCCTGGAAGCCCAGGCCGAAGCCCTGTCCGACGCGCTGCTGGAAGCCGGCGTGCTGTCGGTGTCGGTCGAGGACGCCGATTTCGGCACCGACGACGAGCGTCCTTTGTTCGGCGAACCGGGCACCGAGCCCGACGTGCAGGCCTGGGACCGCAACCGCGTCGTGGCCTTGCTGCCCGACGGCGCCGACCCTGCCCAGATCATGGCAGAGGCGGCCGAGGCCGGCGAACTGGACCCCGCGCTGTTCCAGGACTGGAGCCTGCGCGATGTGCCGGACGCTGACTGGGTGCGGCTGACGCAATCGCAGTTCGGCCCCATCCAGGTCGCCGAGCGGCTGTGGATCGTGCCCAGCTGGCACCGCGACAATCCGGACGTGCCGGGGCTGGACCTGGATGCCGCCGACGGCGCCATCCACATCGAACTCGATCCGGGCCTGGCTTTCGGCACCGGCAGCCATCCCACGACCCACCTGTGCCTGGCCTGGCTCGAAGCCGAGCTGCCGGCCGGCGCGACGCTGCTGGACTACGGCTGCGGCTCGGGCATCCTGGCCATCGCCGCGCGCAAGCTGGGCGCGGGGCCGACCCAGGCGGTGGACATCGATCCGCAAGCCGTGCAGAGCACCGTGTTCAACGCCCAGGTCAACGGCGTCGAGCTGGACGCCATGCTGCCCGACGGCCTGAAGGACGGCACGTTCCAGGTCGTGGTCGCCAATATCCTGTCGAACCCGCTGAAGGTGCTGGCGCCCATGCTGGCCGGCCGCGTCGCGCCCGGCGGGCAGCTGGTGCTCTCGGGCGTGCTGGAACGGCAGGCCGAGGAAGTCGCCGCCGCCTATGCGCCGTGGATCGCCATGTCGGTCTGGCGCGCGCGCGACGGCTGGGTCTGCCTGCACGGCCGCAAGGCCTGAACGCATAGCTGCCGCGCAACGCCATGGCTTTGACCACCCGCTGCCCGCATTGCGGCACCGCCTTCAAGGTGGTGCCGGACCAGTTGCGGATCCGCAATGGCCTGGTGCGCTGCGGCGCCTGCTCCTCGGTGTTCGACGGCCGGGCCAGTCTGGTGCAGCCCGCGGACGTTCCCGGGCGGCAGGCCGAGACGCCGGTCGCCATGCCGGCCGCGACTGCGGCCCGGGCCGCCGAGCCGGCCCATGCGGTTCCTCCCTTGGTTCGGCCCGAGACTCCGACTGCCCGGGCGTCCGAGCCGGTGCCGCCGTGGGAAGACGAGCCTGCTTTCTCGCAATCCCCGGCGCGGCCTTGGGCGCAGCCGCCATCCACGACGCCGCCCGCCGTGCTGCGCAGCCGCGAACAGATCCGCCGGCAGGCGCAGGACCAGGACGCGCGCGCCGACGAGCTGGATGACGATGAGCTGCTGGACGATGAGCTGCATGATGACGAATCGCAGGACGATGAACCACGGGGCGGTCGTCGTCACGGCGAGGACGGGCATGATGATGCGAGCGGCTGGCGCGACCGTGCTGATGAGCGCTATCCGCACTCGCGCCCCGCGGCGCCACGATTCGAGGAGCGTCGCGGCGAGGCGTTCGTAGCCGACGACCGGCGCGGTGAGCCGTCGCTGTCCTGGAGTGCGCCGGTGCGCGCCGAGGCGGTGCGTGAGCCAGCATTGCGGGCGCGCGTAGAGGACGACGGCGCCCTCGACGACGGCCGCGGCCATGCCGATGAAGATGCCAGTGACTTTGAAGACGCCGACGGCGACGCGCTACAGGATGGCGCGCCGGTGCTGGGCGAGTCTCGCACCCGCTATTCCAGCGCCACCGACGTGGGGCGCGCTCCGCCGGAATTCCTGGACCAGGACCGGCAGGCGCGCCGGGGCCTGCTGCGCCGGCTCTGGGGCTACGGATGCCTGCTGGGCCTGATCGCGCTGGGCCTGCAACTGCTTTATGCCTACCGCGTGGATATCGCCAATTCCGTGCCGGCGCTGCGTCCGGCGCTGGAAGCCGCCTGCCGCTCCATGGGCTGCACGGTGGGCTACGCGCGCCGCCTGGAGCGCATCGCGATTTCCGCTTCTTCGCTGCAGCCGCCGCCGGGCGCTGCCGCCATCGATGACGGCCGCAGCCGCCTGGTGCTGAACCTGATGCTGCGCAACCGCTATGACAAGCCGCAGCATTGGCCCGCGCTGGTGCTGGATCTGACCGACCTGTCGGATACCGTGGTCGTGCGCAAGGTGCTGCGGCCCGAGGATTACCTGACGCCGGAGCAACTGCGCGGCCCCTTCGGCCCGGCCGGCGAGCTCAAGATCTCGGTGCCCATCGAAGTGGCGGGCGTCCAGGTCAACGGCTATCAGCTCGACAAATTCTTTCCCTAAATTTTTCTTCAAGGATGACAGGCATGACGAATTCGGTCCTGGTCTGCGGTTCGATGGCTTTCGACACCATCGCGGTATTCGAGGGGCGCTTCAAGGAGCACATCCTTGCTGACCGCATCCATGCGCTGAGCGTCTCGTTCCTGGTGCCCAGCATGCGCAAGGAATACGGCGGTTGCTCGGGCAATATCGCCTACAGCATGCAGTTGCTGGGCGGCAAGCCCGTGCCGGTCGCCACCGTCGGCGAGGACGCCGGCGAATACCTGGAGCGGCTGCAGGGCCTGGGCATCGACGTCAGCCGGATCAAGACGATTCCCGAGACCTTCACCGCCCAGTGCTTCATCACGACCGACCTGGACGACAATCAGATCACCGCGTTCCATCCCGGCGCCATGGCTTTTGCCGCGCAGAACGACGTGACCGGCGCCAAGGCGGCCTGGGCCATCGTGGCGCCCGACGCCAAGGAAGGCATGTTCGCCCACGCGGAACGGCTGAACAAGAGCGGCATTCCGTTCATCTTCGATCTGGGCCAGGCCATGCCCCTGTTCGACCGCGATGACCTGGAGCGCATGCTCAAGATGACGCAGGCGCTGACGGTCAATGACTACGAGGCCAGCGTGGTCGAGCAGCGCACCGGCCGCAGCATCGAGGACATCGCGCGCGACCTGACCGCCGTGGTCGTCACCCGCGGCGCCGAAGGCGCCACGCTGTATACCGAAGGCAAGACGGTCCAGATCGCGCCCGTGCGCGCGGCCCAGGTCGTGGACCCCACCGGCTGCGGCGATTCGCAGCGCGGCGGTCTGCTCTACGGCCTGACCTGCGGCTGGAGCTGGGAAGACAGCTGCCGCCTGGGCAATGTCATGGGCGCCCTCAAGATCGCCTCGCGCGGTCCGCAGAACTATGCGCCGTCGCGCGCCGAGATCGACGCGGTGCTGCATGCCACCTACGGCATTCATCTGCCTGCCTGAACCCGCGTACAGGGTGGGGAACCGGCGCCCGTGGCGCCGGTCGAAATGGACGATCGCGTTTCACTGTGTTGCAGGCTGCTCCATCACCGTTTTCGGGCTGGAGTATGATCAAAATTCGTCGGCGATGCCCGATCGAGGAGTCCAAATGAACCAAACCAAATCCATTTCCCTGGTCTCGCCGCGCGCCGGCCGCTGGCTGGCCGTCGCCGCCGTCGTCACGTCGATGGCCGTGCTGGGTGGCTGCGCCAACCGCAGCGCCTCCAGCGGCGTGTACAGCTATGACCAGGCTCAGCGCGAGCAGATCGTCCGCACGGGCACAGTCACCGGCGTGCGTCCCATCGTGATCCAGAACGACAAGTCCAGCGGCGCAGGCATGCTGGCCGGTGGCGCGCTGGGCGGCGTCGCGGGCAACGCGGTCGGCGGCGGCACGGGCCGCACCATTGCCACGGTGGGCGGCGCCATTCTGGGCGCGCTGGCGGGCAATGCCATCGAGAACTCGGTTGGCAAGTCGTCCGGCTACGAAATCACGGTGCGCCTGGACAACGGCGAAACCCGCGTCGTGGCCCAGGAAGCCGATGTGCCCATCAGCGTCGGCCAACGCGTCCAGGTGATCAGCGGGGCAGGCCCCACGCGCGTCACCCCGATGTAAATCGTCGTCGCCAGAGAAAAGCCCGCGCAAGCGGGCTTTTTTCATTGGCGCGGGCCGCGCAGGAAAGCCGCTGGAACACCGCGGCGTCGTGCTGGGCGCCGCTGGCGCAGGGTTCCTCGCGCAGGCTGTCGTTCCGCCGCAACGCGGCGCACCGTGATTACCCTCGAAATGCCGTACTTTTTGTGTTTTTCCGCGATTTCGGCCGGAAGTTTCATGGCGATTCAACGGTTGAAGTGCCATGATTCGCCTGCCACGCCGACAAGGGCCGGAATGATGTTGTAACGGCTTGCATCGGCGCCACCCGGGAAGCCGGTCGGCATCGTCAGTTGATTTTCAGGTTTTTTCTGTAAACTCGCCGTCCTGAATCTCGGGGCGGGGGATGTTGTGCCTTTCGAGGCGACATAACGCTGCACTATCTATGCATACCGAGCAAGAACTCCACACCAAGATCGGCGAGATCGTCGAGTCGATCGTCCTCAAGAAAGTCACTCCCGACACGCAGTTGATCGCCACCGGCCTGGTGGATTCGCTCGCCGCCGTGGACATCACGCTGGCTGTCGAGTCCGAGTACGGCTGCAGCATACCGGCTCCGGAGATCGCGGAGCATTTACAGTCGGTTCGCACGCTTGCCGGCTATGTCGCTGCCCATACTTCGTAATTCCCGGCTGCTGTCGCACGTCGCGGCCGCCACCACGGCGGTTGCGCTGGCCATCGGCGCGTACCTGGGCGCGGACGACGTGCTCAGCCGCATCGTCCTGCCGGTCGCCGCGCCCGCCGCGGACAAGAGCAACTACCTGCCCAATCTGGGGCCGGATTGGGGCACCCAGCACGTCAACCTGAACCGCCTGGGCAATGCGCTCAGCGACGGCACGCTGGTGGTGCTGGGCTCGTCCGAGCTGTCCAGCCACGATTTGCGCTTCGTGCCGTACCGCTTCTTTCCCGAAGAGCTGAAGGTGCCGACGCTGGCCTATGGCCACGCCATGTTCCAGTCCTACGGCATGGTCAGCGTGCTGGAGTCCGTGGCCGATTCGCTCACGCCGAACACGCGCCTGGTCATCATGGTGTCGCCCGCCTGGTTCGCCTCGGGCGGGCAGCTGCCGCGCAGCGCCTTCGCCGAGCATGTCACGGGGCCGGTCTGGAACCGCCTTTGGGACAAGCCCAGCACGCGCGAGCAGTTGCAGACCTGGATCAGCGACAACGCGAACTGGGGCCTGCTCTGGCTCATCGCGAACGGCCAGGTGGCCGAGCTGAAGGACAAGGTCTCGTTGTGGTGGAACGCGCGCCAGGAACCCGCGCCGGACAAGCCGCGCAGCAAGCTGTCCGTGCCGGCGCACCGCTACGTGGTCTGGCCCTCGGCTGCCCGCCTGAACGCCGGGCACTGGAGCCGCCTGACCCAGGAGGCGCGCGAAGTCGAGCACAAGCTGGGCGGCAATAATCCCTACGATGTGCGCGACGACTACTACAAGCAGTACCTGGCATCCCTGTACTCGCCGGCGCGCAACGAATTCGCCAATGTCGACCCGCTTACCCGCACCGAACTGGGCGACCTGTCGCGCCTGATGGCGCTGCTGCAAAAGCGCAAGGTCAAGGCGTACTTCGTAATCCAGCCTTTCAATCCCAAGCTCATCCTGGACATGGAGCGCTTCGATCCGGTGGTGGCCGCCATCACCGGCATGTGCACGCGCTACCAGATGGGCTGCCTGGACCTCTACAGCATTCCCTTCGAGCCCGGCATGGTGCGTGACGACATGCACCTGGCCGAACTGGGCTGGGCCATGGCCGACCAGGGCATTGCGGAGTATTTTTCCCGATGAAGCAATTTTTTTGCAGGGCATTCGCCAAGCCGGATGACGCGGCGGCGCCTGACCGGGATGCCGGCAAGGGCTGGGGCCGGCGGTTCCTGTGGCACCTGTGCCTGTACCTTGGCGTGATCCTGGTGTTCGTGCTGCAGGCCCAGCCCACCACGGGTAGCGGCGGACCGATCAAGGTCGAATTCCAGTACCAGCAATTCTGAGCGCGGCCACAGCATGGAATTGTTCGCAAGCTTGAGTTTTTTTGGCGGCGCCCTGTTCGGCGGACTGGGCCTGTTGGCCTATCGCGCCTTCGGCATGCCGTTGCGCATTGGTTATCGCCACGTCATCGCCGCGATCTGCCTGGCGGTGTGGATGGCGGTGTTCTGGCACCGGCCCTGGCAGCCACTGGCGCTGCTGGCCATTTCCGGCGCCGCGCTGTGGGCGGTGCGCCGCAAGTACATTCCGACCTGGCTCGCGGTCATCATCACGATGACGCCCTTGCTGCTGGTCAAGACCGGCGTATCGCACCTGGCGGCGATGCTGGGCCTGTCCTTCGCGACCTTCCGCGCCATCGATGTGCTGCTGTTCGCGCCGCGCAACGAACGCATCTCGCTGCTGGACTACTGCATCTACGTGTTTTTCCCGCTGACGCTGCTGGCCGGTCCCATGTACCGCTGGCGCAACTTCCAGGCCGACCTGAAGCGCGGCTATGAAGGCGTGAGCCTGAACACCTGGCTTTCGGGCCTGGAACTGATCATGGTCGGCGTGATCCAGAAGTTCGGCCTGGCCGAGCTGATCTGGCGCTACGGCCTGTCGACGCTGGACGCGCACGATTATTCGTTCACCGGCGTGGCGCTCAATGCCTCGCTGTACAGCGCCTACCTGTTCTTCGATTTCGCCGGCTATTCGACGATGGCGATCGGGATCGGCATGCTGTTCGGCTTCAATCTGCCGATCAATTTCCGCAATCCGCTGGCCACGCTGAATCCGCAGGATTTCTGGCGGCGCTGGCACATCAGCCTGTCCGAATGGCTGCGCGACGTGGTGTTCATGCCCATCTACAAGGCGCTGAGCAAGACGGCGTTCTTCGGGCGGCACAGGATGGCGGCGCAGAACATCGGCATCTTCGCCACGCTGCTGGCCATGGGCGTGTGGAACGGCCTGTCGCCGCACTACATCGTCAGCGGCCTGATGTTCGGCGCCTATTCGGTGGGCCACAACCTGCTGGTCAATGCCGCCCGCACGCGGCCGGGGCTGCAGGCCGCGCTGGCCCGGCCCCTGATGCGCTTCGCCGGGCGCGTGTTCACCCTGATCCTGGCCGCGCTGGCGCTGTACGTATTCAGCGGCCGCAGCCCGATCTGATCCAATTTCATACGCCGGGAGCATCGGCATGCGTTTCGACCTGAAATCCTTCGACTTCGTGGAATGCGAGCGCGCGCCCGATGCGCTGGCGGTGGCCGCGGCCGACCGGAACCTGAGCTGGGCGCAACTGCGCGCCGAGGCGCTGGCCTGGGCCGACGCCGCGCGTGCGCATGGCGCGGCGCCGGATGTGCCGGTGGCCATCTATGGCCACAAGCAGGCTTCATTCTTCGTGGCGATGGTCGGCGCGCTGCTGGTCGGCGCGCCGTTCGTGCCGGTCGACACGATCTATCCGCCCGAGCGTCTGCGCCGCATCGTTGAGATCGTGCGGCCGGCGGCGGTTTACGATGCTGCCGCTGGCCGCTTTGAACCCGGCCACGGCGCGCCGCTGGCCGAACGCGGCCTGGCCTACGTCATGTTCACCTCGGGCAGCACCGGCGATCCGAAGGGCGTGCAGATCGGGCGCGAGAGCGTGGGCCTGCTGGGTGACTGGATGCTGGGCAGTTTCGGACTGGGCGACGCGCCGGTGTTCATGAACCAGGCGCCGTTCAGCTTCGACCTGTCGATGTACGAAGTTTTCGCCACGCTGGCATCCGGCGGCGCCTGCGTGCTGAACTCGCGCGAACTGATCGCCACGCCCGCCGCGTGGATCGCCAGGCTGGCCGAACAAGGCATCACGGTGTGGGTATCGACGCCGTCCTTCGCGCATCAGCAACTGGCCAATCGGGATTTCTCGCCCGCGACGCTGCCGACCTTGCGCACGTTCCTGTTCTGCGGCGAACCCTTGCCGGCCGCCCTGGCCAAGAAGTTGCGCCAGCGTTTCCCGGATGCGGCCATCCTGAATACCTACGGTCCGACCGAGGCCACTGTCGCCACGACCTGGATCGAGATCACGGACGCGGTGCTGGCGCAGCACGATCCGCTGCCGGTCGGCCACGCCAAGCCGGATTGCGAGCTGCTGGTGACGGACGGCGAGATCTGCATCGTCGGCGACCATGTCATGCGCGGCTATCTGAACCGTGCGGACCTGAATGAGCAGAAGCTTTTCGTCCACGCTGACGGCCGCCGGGGCTTTCGCACCGGCGACCTGGGCCAGATGGAGGAGGGCGGCCTGCTGTTCTGCCGTGGCCGCATGGACGATCAGATCAAGCTCAACGGTTATCGCATCGAACTGGCGGAAATCGACGAGGCGCTGCACGGGCTGCCCGGCGCGGAGGGCGGCGCCTGCGCCGTGCTGCGCCGTCCGGATGGCACGGCGGTACGCCTGATCGGCTTCGTCACGGGGGCGGCGGTGGCAGGCGAGCAGCCCGCCTTCCTGGACGCGCAGGCGCTATCGAACTGGAAAGATCTGCTGGCCCAACGCCTGCCGCCCTACATGGTGCCGTCCGAGCTGGTGGCCTGCCCGGCCCTGCCCATGTCGAACAACCACAAGATCGACCGCAAGAAGTTGCTCGATATCTACGCCGGGATACCCGTGTAGGGGCAGCGTGGCGGCATGCGCCGATGAGCGTGGCCGCATGCGCTGGTGAGCGTGGCGCTATATATGCCGTCGTCTCTCTTTGAGAACACACCTTCCCAAGCAGCACTGCCTCCCCAAGCCGGGCAGCGCGGATCCGGCTCCGCCGGTCCGCAGCTGCGCCCCTGGGGGAAGGCGCGCAGCGCCTCGGGGGGGCCTTCTACACCCCCATCAGCGAATAACTGAGGCGGGCCAGGACCATCAGCACGATCTGCGCGACCACCAGCAGGACCAGCGGCGAGAAATCGATCGAGCTGCGCGGCAGGATGCGGCGGATGGGATCGAGCAGCGGCGCGGTCAGGGTCGAGAGCAGCGGCATGAGCGGCGCCATGGGGTTGACCCAGGACAGCACGGCCTGGATCAGCGTCAGCCAGACGATCAGGTTGAGCGCCCACTTGATCGCCATGATCAGCGCCGAACCCATGGCGGCGGGCAGCAGGGCTGCGGGGATCAGCGCGCCGATGGCCACCAGCCAGATCAGCACCAGATAGACCAGCGCCGACAGCCAGGTCGCCACCAGGCTGGTCCAGTCGATCTTGTTGCCGGCGGGAATGATCTTGCGCAGCGGCAGCACGAGCCAGTTGGTGGCTTGGTAGATCGCGCGCGCCAGCGGATTGAACGGCGGCAGCCGGATCGCGTGCATCCATGCCCGTGCGATCAAGGCGGCGCCGAATAGCGTGAAGACGATTTCGAGCAGGAAGCGAAGGATTTCACCGAGCATGGACGGGATCTACCAGAAAAAGACGGATTCCATTGTCGCACGGGCAGATGAAAAAGTGCCTCCGCGCGGTGACGGTCAGCGCCAGGGATGGTCCGGCTTGCGAGACGGCCTCAATGAAAAAGCCGCCTGGCCAGGCCAGGCGGCTTCAGTACCGCTAGACGGCTGAGTCCGGATTAGGGACGGCCACCGGTCGGGAAGGGCCACGACGCGGCGGGGTTCAGCGCGGTCTTCGCACCCGGGGCAGCAGCCGTGGACGGCGGCGTGGCGGGCTTCTTCGGAGCGGCTTTCTTCGCAGCGGGCTTCTTGGCGGCCGGGGCCTTCTTGGCAGCCGGGGCAGCCTTCTTGGCTACGGCCTTCTTGGCAGCAGGCGCCTTCTTGGCTACGGCCTTCTTGGCAGCCGGCTTCTTGGCGACAGCCTTCTTGGCAACCGCCTTCTTGGCGACGACCTTCTTGGCTACCGCTTTCTTGGCGACGGCCTTTTTGGCGACGGCCTTCTTGGCTGCGGGCTTCTTGGCCGCGACCTTCTTGGCGACGGCCTTCTTGGCTACCGCTTTCTTGGCGACCTTCTTGGCTGCCGGCTTCTTGGCGGCGACCTTCTTGACTGCCGGCTTCTTGGCGGCAACCTTCTTCACCGCCGGCTTCTTGGCGGCGACCTTCTTCACTGCAACCTTCTTGGCGGCAGCTTTCTTGGCCGGGGCGGCCTTCTTCGCTACTGCCTTCTTGGCGGCGGGCTTCTTCACCGCTTTCTTTACGGCTTTCTTGGCTGTTGCCATGGTCATGCTCCTTAGGTTCAGGGGTCCCAGAACTTAAACCCGTGCCCCGACCCGCCAACAAAGCGGACCGTGCCCGGGCTATTCATCGGCGCATGCCGCTGTTCTGTGCGAGCAACAGCTACTACGGTTTGCGCTAATGAATTCGGCACAGCCATTTGATATGGCCCCCGCTCCTTTGGCGCGAGCCATTTCAAATGGCGCCGGCAGGTCAGCCTGAAACAGGCCGCCTACCGCTAGTCTTGCGTGTTCGAAGCACCCTGACCGGGGAGCGCGCCGCCATGGCCTGTCGCGAACGCGACGCCTCGTGCTTGAGGCGTGCCCGCGCCGGGCCTGGCGGCGTACGGCTTTACTCCCAGCTCAGCGTGCCACCGGTTTGGTATTCGATCACGCGAGTTTCAAAAAAGTTGCGTTCCTTCTTAAGGTCGATCATCTCCGCCATCCACGGGAAGGGATTCTCTTCCTGGGGGAACAGCGGTTCGATGCCGATCTGTTGGCAGCGACGGTTGGCGATGAAGCGCAGGTAGGACTTGAACATCGGAGCGTTCAGGCCCAACACGCCGCGCGGCATCGTGTCTTCGGCGTAAGCGTATTCGAGTTCGACCGCTTTGCGGAAGAGTTCTCTGATTTCTTCGCGGAATTCCGGCGTCCAGAGATGCGGATTCTCAAGTTTGATGGTGTTGATCAGGTCGATGCCGAAATTGCAGTGCATGGATTCATCGCGCAGGATGTACATGTACTGCTCGGCCGCGCCGGTCATCTTGTTCTGGCGACCCAGCGCCAGGATCTGCGTGAACCCGACGTAGAAGAACAGGCCTTCCATCAGGCACGCGAAGACGATCAGCGACTTCAGCAGCGTCTGGTCGGCTTCCGGCGTGCCGGTCTTGAAGTTCGGGTCGGCGATCGCGTCGATGAACGGGATCAGGAATTCGTCCTTGGCGCGGATGGACGGGACTTCGTTGTAGGCGTTGAAGATCTCCGCCTCGTCCAGGTCCAGGCTCTCGACGATGTATTGGTAGGCGTGCGTGTGGATCGCTTCCTCGAACGCCTGGCGCAGCAGGAACTGGCGGCATTCGGGCGCCGTGATGTGGCGGTAGGTGCCCAGCACGATATTGTTCGCGGCCAGCGAGTCGGCCGTGACGAAGAAACCCAGGTTGCGCTTGACGATGCGGCGCTCGTCCTCGGTGAGCCCGTTCGGGTTCTTCCAGAGGGCGATGTCGCGCGACATGTTGATTTCTTGCGGCATCCAGTGGTTGGCGCAAGTGGCCAGGTACTTTTCCCAGGCCCACTTGTACTTGAACGGCACCAGCTGGTTGACGTCGGTCTGGCCGTTGATGATGCGCTTGTCGGCAACCTTCACGCGGTGCGAGACGGCATCGCCGCTGGCCGCTAGGCCGGCCGCGTGTTCAGGCGCGGCGGGCGTGGGCAGGGCGGAGTCGCCGAACACACCGGTCGCCGCCCGGACTGCGGGCGCGCCCTGCGAGCCCGCCGCGGGCGCGGGGGCTTGTGCAGGTTGCGTGGCGAGGTTGTCGTCTTCCCAATTAATCATGATTCATTCTCCGGAGGCGGTTATTGGCAGGCTTCGCACTCTTCGAAGCCGGGATCGCCCGGCCGCATGGTGCAAACCGCCCCGAGAACTTCGGGTTCCGGCAAAACAGGTGCAGCGGCCACAGGCGAGGCGGCGGATTGGCCGCCGGCGCTGACGGCGTTCAGTTCGCCGCCGCGGCCCGTGGATTTCTCGGCGCTGGTCGCGCCCAGGGTACGCAGGTAGTACGTGGTCTTCAGGCCACGCTTCCACGCCAGCTTGTAGGTGTCGTCGAGTTTCTTGCCCGATGCGCCGGCCATGTAGATGTTCAGCGACTGGGCCTGATCGATCCACTTCTGGCGACGCGACGCGCATTCCACCAGCCAGCTCGGTTCGACTTCGAACGCGGTGGCGTAGAGTTCGCGGAGTTCGGAAGGTACGCGATCGATGCGGGACAGGCTGCCGTCGAAGTACTTGAGGTCGGCGACCATGACTTCGTCCCAGAGACCGAGTTTCTTCAGGTCACGCACGAGGTAATCGTTTACGACCGTGAACTCGCCGGAGAGATTCGATTTGACGTACAAGTTCTGGAAAGTGGGTTCGATGCACGCAGATACGCCAATGATATTGGAAATAGTGGCGGTTGGGGCAATTGCGATGCAATTGGAGTTGCGCATGCCATGTTGTTTGATGCGCGCGCGCAACGTATCCCAATCGAGCGTGCTCGATTCATCGACCTCGACATGACCACCGCGTTCATCGCGCAGCATCTTCAACGTGTCTTGCGGCAGGATGCCGCGCGACCACAGCGAGCCTTCATACGATTGATAGCGGCCGCGTTCCTCGGCCAGCAGGCTCGAGGCCCAGTATGCGTGATAGCACACTGCTTCCATCGACGTGTCGGCGAATTCGACGGCGGCTTGCGAGGCGTAAGGCACGCGCATCATCTGCAGGCAGTCCTGGAAACCCATGATGCCCATGCCCACCGGACGGTGGCGCAGGTTGGAATTGCGCGCCTTGTCGACCGCGTAGTAGTTGATGTCGATCACGTTGTCGAGCATGCGCATGGCGATGCTGACCGTGCGCTTGATCTTCTCGTGGTCGAGTTCGAAACCGCCGCCGGCGGCCGGCTTCATGTGCGCGACCAGGTTCACCGAACCCAGGTTGCACACCGCGATTTCGGATTCGTTGGTGTTCAGCGTGATCTCGGTGCACAGGTTCGAGCTGTGGACCACGCCGACGTGCTGCTGCGGCGAACGGATGTTGCACGGATCCTTGAACGTGATCCAGGGGTGGCCGGTTTCGAACAGCATCGACAGCATCTTGCGCCACAGCGTCAGCGCCGGCATCTTCTTGAACAGCTTGAGGTCGCCGCTGGCCACGCGGGCTTCGTAGCCCAGGTAGGCTTTTTCGAACTCATGGCCGTACTTGTCGTGCAGGTCGGGGCAGTCGGAGGGCGAGAACAGGGTCCATTCGCCGTTTTCCATGACGCGCTTCATGAACAGGTCGGGAATCCAGTTCGCCGTGTTCATGTCGTGCGTGCGGCGGCGTTCGTCGCCGGTGTTCTTGCGCAGTTCGAGGAATTCCTCGATGTCCAGGTGCCAGGTTTCCAGGTACGTGCAGACCGCGCCCTTGCGCTTGCCGCCCTGGTTCACCGCCACGGCGGTGTCGTTGACCACCTTCAGGAACGGGACCACGCCCTGGCTTTCGCCGTTGGTGCCCTTGATGTGGCTGCGCAGTGCGCGCACCGGGGTCCAGTCGTTGCCCAGGCCGCCGGCGTACTTGGCCAGCAGCGCGTTTTCCTTGATGGCGTCGTAGATGCCTTCCAGGTCGTCCGAGACCGTGGTCAGGTAGCACGACGACAGCTGCGAGTGCAGCGTGCCCGAGTTGAACAGCGTGGGCGTGGAGCTCATGAAGTCGAACGAGGACAGGATCTCGTAGAACTCGATGGCGCGCGCTTCGCGGTTGGTCTCTTTCAGCGCCAGGCCCATGGCCACGCGCATGAAGAAGACCTGCGGCAGTTCGATGCGGGTGCCGCGGATGTGCAGGAAGTAGCGGTCGTACAGAGTTTGCAGGCCGAGGTAGCCGAACTGCAGGTCGCGGCTGGCGTCCAGCGCCTGGCCCAGCTTGGCCAGGTCGTATTGGGACAGGTCGGGCGACAGCAGGCCGCCTTCGATCCCGCGCGAGATGAAGGTGGGGAAGTAGTCGGCGTAGCGCTGGCTCATGTCGGCCTGCGAGACTTCCTGGCCCAGCACTTCCTTGCGGATCGTGTGCAGCAGCAGGCGGGCGGTGACCTGGCTGTAGGCCGGGTCTTTCTCGACCAGCGCGCGGGCGGACAGGATGGCGGACTTGAACACTTCGTCCACGGGGATGCCGTCGTACAGATTCTTGACGGTTTCCTTCAGGATCGCTTCGGTGTCGATGAACTCGGTCAGGCCCACGCCGGCGGCTTCGATGGTGGCGCGCAGGCCGGCGATATCGAGCGGACGGCGCACGCCGTTGTCGGTCACGTTCAGCGACGGGCCGGCTGCGGGGGTGGCGGCCTGCTGCTGCGCGTCGGCCGCGGCGGCCGCCGCGCGTTCCTGGGTGCGCTTCTCGCGGTACAGCACGTAGGAGCGGGCCACGTCATGCTCGCCCGAGCGCATCAGCGCCAGTTCGACCTGGTCCTGCACGTCTTCGATATGGAAGGTGCCGCCGCCGGGACGGTTGCGCACCAGCGCGTTGACGACCTGCTTGGTCAGCGATTCGACCAGCTCGCGCACGCGGGCCGAAGCCGCGCCCTGGCCGCCATTGACGGCCAGGAAGGCCTTGGTCATGGCGATGGCGATCTTGCTGGGCTCGAAACCGACCACCGAGCCATTGCGGCGGATCAGGTTGTAGCTGCCCCACTGACCGCCGTTGGCGTCGGTCGAAGCATCGGTTTGGGAGGGCGGCACGGCCGTGGGCCGGGTCACAGAGGCGATCGTAGTCTGCATGGAAGCTCCTGTGTGGAAAGCGCGTAGATAGGGCGCGACGGCATCGCGCCGGATACGGAATGGGTTCTGTTTTGAGGGGGATCGCGACGCTGGGACGGTGTCGTCCGGATGGCGTGGCCGACGGGAATCAGCGCTTGGGCGACCACAACATGTAGTGTAGCACCCCTCATTTCGCACTAATTCTAGTGATCGACTAAGACAGCTACAAGAAGAAGATGTGACCATGCCTCCAAAAGATTGTTACGAAATGCACTGGGCGCGCCCAGCAAGGCGCGCCCAGGATCGGACTCGTGAGAGCGAGTGTTTACGCGGTTTTGCGCAGGGGCATGTCGCGAGGCGCAGGCGCCGTATAGCTTTGCATCAAGCGCGCCAACTCGGTCCGGTACTTCTCGACGTTCGCGGCCTTCACGTGGCCGAAGCCGCGTACCGTTTCCGCGAGGGCGGCGATGGTGGCCGCCTGTCCGAGCTTGTCCGCGTTCAAGCCGTCGAGCAACTGATCCACGGTCTGGCGGTACTCGGCGATCAGGGCGCGTTCCATCTTGCGTTCGGCGGTCCGGCCGAACGGGTCGAGCCAGGTGCCGCGCACACGCTTGAAGCGGGCCAGCAGCTTGAGCGCGGTCATGGTGCGCGGACCCAGCGTCATCTTGCGCGGCACGCCGGTGCGCGGATCCTTGCGCGCGAAGATCGGCGGCGCCATGTGGAAGCGCAGGCTGTATTCGCCTTCGAACTGGTCCTGGAGCTGGGCCCGGAACGCGTCGCCGGTGTAGAGCCGCGCCACTTCATACTCGTCCTTGTAGGCCATGAGCTTGAACAGGCTGCGCGCCACCGCCAGCGCCAGCCGCGGCTTGGCGTCGGGCGCCAGTTCGCGTTCGCGCGCCGCGACCCGCTCGACCACGTCCTGATATTGACGGGCGTAGTCGGCGTCCTGGTAGGCGGTCAGGTCGGCCAGGCGGCGCGCGACGGCGTGCTCGAACGATTCCGGCACATGCAGTTGCACGACTTGGGCGCGCGGACGCAGCGCGGTCGAGAGCGCGTCGGGCTGGTGCGCCGCCAGGCGGCCGCTGTCGAAGGCGGCCCGGTTCGCGGCCACGGCCACGCCGTTCAGCTCGATGGCGCGGTTGATGGCGGCGTGCGACAGCGGCACGCCGCCGCGCTGCCAGGCATAGCCCAGCATGAACATGTTCGACAGGATGCTGTCGCCGAACAGGGCCAGCGCGGCCGCGTGCGCGTCGATCGCGGCGGTATGCGCATCGCCGGCGGCGTGGCGGATCTTGGCCAGCAGCGCCTCGGGGCGCATGGCCGCGTCCGGATTGCGGGTGAACTCCGACACCGGAGCCACATAGGTGTTCACGGTAACCTGGGTGTGGCCGTGGCGCAGCGCGCCCAGCGAGTCCGGCGCCACCGAGGCCACCGGGTCGCACAGGATGGCGGCGTCGGCCTGCTGCCAGTCCAGCCGCACGGGGCCGGGCTGGGCGCCGGCCGGCGCCAGGCGGATGTGGCTGACCACGGTGCCGCCTTTCTGCGCCAGGCCGGTCAGGTCGAGCACGGCGGCAGACAGGCCTTCCAGGTGCGCGGCCATGGAAATGATCGCGCCGATGGTGATGACGCCGGTGCCGCCCATGCCCGCCACCAGCAGGCGGTACGGCCGGTCCAGCGCGGCCGGCGCGGGCGCCGGCAGTTGCGCGATGAGCTGCTGCAGCCGCTCCTGGTCGGCCTTGGGCGCGGCGCTTTTCCTCGGCTTGCCGCCCATGACGGACACGAAGCTGGGACAGAAACCCTCGGCGCAGGAGTAGTCCTTGTTGCAGCTGGATTGGTCGATGGCGCGCTTGCGGCCGTAGGGCGTTTCCAGCGGCACCACCGACAGGCAGTTCGATTGCACGCCGCAGTCACCGCAGCCTTCGCAGACCGCGCTGTTGATCAGCATGCGGCGGGCCGGGTCGGGGAACTGGTTCTTCTTGCGGCGGCGACGCTTTTCGGCGGCGCAGGTCTGGTCGTGGATCAGCACGGTGACGCCGGGAATCTCGCGCAGTTCACGCTGCAGCGCGTCCAGCTCGCGGCGGTGGTGCACGCGGATGCCGCCCAGGTCCACGCCCTGGTATTTCTCGGGTTCGTCGGAGGTGACGACGATGCGGGCCACGTTCTCGCCGCGCAGTTGCTGGCAGATCTGCGGCACCGAGATCGGGCCGTCCACCGGCTGTCCGCCGGTCATGGCCACGGCGTCGTTGAACAGGATCTTGTAGGTGATGTTGGCGCGCGCCGCGACCGCCTGGCGGATGGCCAGGTAGCCGGAGTGGTAGTACGTGCCTTCGCCCATGTTCTGGAACACGTGCGGCATCTTGGTGTAGCGGGACAGACCGATCCAGTCCACGCCTTCGCCGCCCATCTGGGTCAGGCCGCCGGTGTCGCGGTCCATCCAGGCTGCCATGTAGTGGCAGCCCACGCCCGACAGGGCCTGGCTGCCCTCGGGCACCTTGGTCGAGGTGCTGTGCGGACAGCCCGAACAGAAGTAGGGGCGGCGGCGCATGCCGTCGGCCTCGTTGGACAGCGGCGCCTGGCACTCGAAACCGGCCAGGTCGCCGGCGGCGGGCAGGCCGGCCGCGCGGGCCAGCCAGGCTGCCAGCGGCCGCGCCAGCAGCGACGGGCGCAGCTGCCCGGCCGAGGGCACCAGCGCTTCGCCGTCAAAGCCTTTCTTGCCGATGACGGTGGGGCGGTCTGGCTGGTTGAACAGCAGGTCCTTGATCTGGCTTTCGACCACCGCGCCCTTTTCCTCGATCACCAGGATGTGCGAGAGGCCGCGCGCGAATTCCAGCAGGCGCCCGGCGTCCAGCGGCCAGGTCAGGCCGGGCTTGTAGATGCGTACAGGCGCGTTGGCGGTGACGGTGTCCACGCCCAGCCGCGCCAGCGCTTCCATGGTGTCCAGGTGCGCCTTGCCGACCGTGACGATGCCGGCCACGGCCTTGGGCGCCGGACAGGCGAGCTTGTCGATGCTGTGGCGGCGCGCGAAGGCGGCCACCGCCTTCATGCGCAGGTTCATGCGCGTCTCGACCGCCAGCGACAGGAAGTCGCGGGCCGAGTACTCCAGCATTTCGGGCGGCAGGTCCGGATCCGCCGGCATGTCGTAGTGTTGCGGCGGCGCGGGCGTGAAGGAATGGCCGCATTCGATGGTCTCGGACACGGCCTTGAACGCCACCCAGGCGCCCGAGTGGCGCGACAGCGCCCAGCCCCATAGCGCGAAGGTCTCGTACTCGTCGATGGACGAGGGATGCACGATGGGCATCTGCCAGCCGATCAGCGAGGCCTCGCTGGCGTGCGGGATCGAGGACGAGACGGCGGTATGGTCATCGCCCACCACCACCAGCACGCCGCCGTTGCGCGAGGCGCCCGCGGCATTGCCGTGGTGCAGGGCGTCGCCGGCGCGGTCCACGCCCGGACCCTTGCCGTACCACATGGCGAACACGCCATCGACCTTGCGGTCCGCGCGCATGCCGGCCTGCTGCGTGCCCATGACGGCCGTGGCCGCCAGGTCTTCATTGATGCCGGGCAGGAAGCTGATCTGGTTGGCGTCCAGCGCTTTCTGCGCCTTCCACATGGCCATGTCCACGCCGCCCAGCGGCGATCCGCGGTAGCCGGACACGAAGCCGGCCGTGTTCAGGCCGCGCTCCTTATCCATCCGGCGCTGCGTCAGCATGATGCGCACCAGCGCCTGGGTGCCGGTCAGGAAAATGCGGCCGGTGCTGCGCGTGAGGTTATCGCCCAGCTGGTAGTCCAGATCCAGCTGAGGTTCGGGGGCGGGGGTGCCGTCCATGGTTGATGCTCCTAGTTTGGCACCATGATAGGTTCGCGGAGCATCGGGTTTATTGCGTTATCGGATCGTGCTATCCCTATAATTCGCAATGAATATTTCGTTTTACCGATAATCAGATCAAAACAGGAGACAAGCCCATATGGACAAGACCGACATCAACATCCTCAAGGCCCTGCAGGAGGACGGCCGGGCCTCGGCGCAGCAGCTGTCGGACAAGGTCGGCCTGTCGGCCGCTCCGGTGTGGCGGCGGGTCAAGGCGCTGGAAGCCAGCGGCGTGATCCAGGGCTACAGCGCGCAGGTGGACCGGGCCAAGGTCGGATTGGGTTGCATGTTCGCGCAGATCAGCCTGGAGCGGCATTCCGCCAACACGGTCGAGAACTTCGAGCGCTCGGTGCGCGACGCGCCCGAGATCCTTGAATGTTATGCGGTCACGGGCGACTCGGATTTCCTGTTGAAGATACTGGTGGAAAGCCCCGAAGCCTACGACCGCTTCCTGCACCGCTTCCTGTTCAACATGCCGGGCATCCGCCAGACCCGCACCATCGTGGCGCTGCGCGAGATCAAGCACGAGCAGCGCCTGCCGTTGTGAGGCGTGGATGTCGCGGCGCTCTTCCGCTCTATATAAAGAGCACCGCGACGTGGCAGGGCGGCGCATGCAGCGCGTCGACATCGTGCGCGCCCCGAGGCCGTGTCGCTTGAAACCAACGCATTTTTGCGGGTTCCAGCGCTAAAACTGGCGCCGCGCCAGCTCGACTGTTGCGCAATTGCACTAGGCGCGCGCGGTCGCAGCAATCGTCGTTGATTCTTCATCTTGCCCTCTTTAGAGTGCCTGATGTTTGTCGCGCGAGGGGCGCGCCGGGGGATCGGCGCGGCGCGTCGGCGGACGTGTTGAGGAATTCATGAGCAGTCTGTATTTGCGTATGGCCGGCGCGTTTGGCGTCGCCCTGATCCTGGCCGGCTGCGCCGCCAGGAAGCCCGCCGCCATCACGGAGGCCAAGCCCGAGGGACCGCCCAAGCCGCCGGCCTGCGTGCCCGTCAAGAGCGGTGATCCGATGGTCGGCACCTGGTATTCGAGTTCCAAGCCGCGTGGCGTGAGCGGCGACTTCCAGTCGCTGACCGTGCTGCGCGCCGACGGCACCATGGCATACGAGACCCAGCTCAAGATCGGCCGCAAGACGCGTCCGGCCTTGCGCGAGAGCGGCTGTTGGACCGTGGCCGACGGCGTCTACACCATGCGCACCACCGTCTCGAACGGCGAGATCGTGGACTTCGACGATCCCATCTACCTGAACCGCTACCGCGTCGAGAAGGTCGAACAGGCCAAGCTGACGTTGCGCGAGCTGAAGTCCGGCGGGCAGGTCGTGACCGCCCGCCGCATGCCGCAGGGCTACCGCCTGCCGTATTGAGCGTTGCGCCGGGCGGACATTTCGCCCGGCGGCCGGGTCGGCCGCGGCGGGCTGCGGTAAGGTGCGGGTTTCGCCTGCCACCACGTCCCGGCCATCATGCCCGCCCTGTCCTCCGAAGCGCGCGCCATCGCGCTGCTCGCCCTGGCTGCCTTCGTCAGCGCCAGCGCCTTCCGCATCTGTGATCCCATGCTGCCGCAGCTCGCGGCGGAGTTCGGCACCACCACCGGGCAGGCCGCGCGCGCCGTCACGGCCTTCGCCGTGGCCTATGGCGTGCTGCAGATGTTCTTCGGTCCCGTGGGCGACCGCTATGGCAAGTACCGCGTGGTCAGCGTCGCCACCTTCGCCTGCGCGCTGGGCAGCGCGGGCGCCGTCATGGCCCAGTCGCTCGATGTGCTGGTGCTGTGCCGGGCCCTGTCGGGCGCGGCCGGGGCCGGCATCGTGCCGCTGTCCATGGCCTGGATCGGCGACACCGTTCCCTATGAGCGCCGGCAGGCCACGCTGGCGCGTTTCCTGACCGGCACCATCCTCGGCATGTCCGCCGGCCAGCTCGCCGGCGGCCTGTTCGCGGACACGGTGGGCTGGCGCTGGGCCTTCGCGGCGCTGGTTTGCGGCTATCTGATCGTCGGCCTGTTGTTGCGCCAGGAAGTCCGGCGCCAGCAGGCGGCCGGCCTGGGCGTGGGCCTGGCCGCCGGCGCGCGCCAGGGCTTTGTCGCGCAGGCGCGGCTGGTGCTGGGCGCGCCCTGGCCGCGCGTGGTGCTGGCGACCGTATTCATCGAGGGGCTGCTGGTGTTCGGTGCGCTGGCCTTCGCTCCGTCCTATCTGCACGAGCGCTTCGATATTTCGCTGACCGCCGCCGGCGCGCTGGTGGCGGTCTATGCGGTGGGCGGATTGCTATACACCGTGGTGGCCGGTCGCATCCTCAAGCGGCTCGGCGAGCGCGGACTGGCGGTGGCGGGCGGGCTGGTGCTGGGCGTGGCCTTCCTGTCCTATCTGCTGGGGCCGGCCTGGGTGTGGAGCCTGCCGGCGAGCGTGCTGGCGGGCTTCGGCTATTACCTGCTGCACGCTACCTTGCAGACCAATGCCACCCAGATGGTGCCGTCCGCGCGCGGCACGGCAGTGGCCTGGTTCGCGTCCTGCCTGTTCATGGGGCAGGCCGCCGGCGTGGCGCTGGCCGGCGCGGTGGTGGACGAGATCGGGGCGGCCGCGCTGTTCGGCGGTTCGGCCGTGATGCTGCCCGTGCTGGGCGCGGGCTTCGCCTGGGCTCTCAAGCGCCGCGCGGCGCCGGCCACGGCCTGAGGCGGCGGGCGCGCCCAAGCGCGGCCTGCTGGCCGCGCGTTTCAGTCTTCCCAGTGGAACAAGGCGTCGAACACGGCGTAGGGCGGATCGGACAGTATCGTGGGGATGCTCAGATCCGGCGGCAGCGGCGCTTCCAGTTCGGCACGCCTGGCGCGCGCCAATCCGTGTCGCTCCAGCACGGGCTGGGCGCGCTCGGCCAGGGCCGCGACCGCCGGCGAGTCCAGCCGGTCGACCATGTCCAGCGCGGGCAGGTAGCTGCTGCCGCCCGTGGCATGGCGCCATTTCTCGCCCTGCATGAAGACGAAGCAGGGCGCCAGCCGGCACAGCAGGATCACCAGGCCGATATGCTGGTCGCCCTTGCCCGTCTTGAAATCACGCTCCTCGCGGTAGAACCAGGCGTCGACGAAGGACGCGTAGCCCGATCCATAGTGTCCCCAGGCGATACGCGAGGCCGCGGGCAGCGTCCGCTCCAGTTCGGCGCAGACGCGCCGGTAGAAACCATCGACCTGGGCTTCGTCGTTGCTGTCCCAGGGATGGCGGCCGCCGATCGGGCGTTGTGACGCCAGATTGGTCAGGTCGTCCAGGGACAGTTGCATGGCCGGGCGCGCGCCTCAGACCGAGGCCAGGCGCGCCAGCACCGTTTCCTTGCCCAGCAGCGCCAGCACGGCGTCCACCGCCGGCGTCTGCGTCTGGCCCACCACCGCCACGCGCAGCGGAATGGCCAGCTGCGGCATCTTCAGGCCACGGTCGGCCAGCACGGCCTTGATCAGCGCGGACAGCGCCTCGCGGGTCCATTCGGTGCCCTGGGCGCGTTGTGCGAAGTCCGCCAGCGCCTCGCGCGCGGCCGGCGTCAGGTGCTGTTCGGCCAGCTCGGCGGGGGCCGGCTTGAATTCGCCGCAGAACAGCATGGCGCCGTCGGCGAGCTGTTCCAGCGTTTCGGCGCGGTCCTTAAGCAGGCCCATGATGCCGGGCAGGTTGGTCTTTTCCGGGTGGCCGCCGCGCTTGGCCACGCGCGGGGCGACGCGCTCGGCCAGCTCGGCGTCGTCCATCTGCTTGATGTAGCGGGCGTTGACCCAGTTCAGCTTCTTCGGGTCCCACTGCGAGGCGGACTTGGACAGGTGGCGGGTGTCGAACCAGCTCACCAGCTGCTCGCGGCTGAACAGTTCGTCGTCGCCGTGGCTCCAGCCCAGGCGGGCCAGGTAGTTGATCATGGCCTCGGGCAGGTAGCCCTCGTTGTCGTATTCCATGACGTTGACCGCGCCGTGGCGCTTGGACAGCTTCTCGCCGTCCGGTCCCAGGATCATGGGCACGTGGCCGTATTCGGGCAGCGCGGCGCCCAGCGCGCGCAGGATATTGATCTGGCGCGGAGTGTTGTTGACGTGGTCGTCGCCGCGCAGCACGTGGGTGATGCCCATGTCCCAGTCATCCACCACCACGCAGAAGTTATAGGTGGGCGTGCCGTCGGGACGGGCGATGATCAGGTCGTCCAGCTCGGTATTGTCGAAGCTGATCACGCCCTTGACCATGTCGTTCCACGAGGTGGCGCCGTCCTGCGGGTTCTTGAAGCGGACCACGGGCTGGCGGCCGGCGGGCACCGGCGGCAGGGTCTTGCCCGGCTCGGGACGCCAGGTGCCGTCGTAGCGCGGCTTGTCGCCACGGGCGCGGGCGGCCTCGCGCATGGCTTCCACTTCCTCGGGCGAGCTGTAGCAATGGTAGGCGGTGCCGGCGGCCAGCATCTGCGCGACCACTTCACGGTAGCGGTCCATGCGCTGCATCTGGTAGAACGGGCCTTCGTCGGGCTGCATGCCAAGCCAGTCCATGCTGTCCAGGATCGCCTGCACCGCCTCGGGCGTGGAGCGCTCGACATCGGTGTCCTCGATGCGCAGCACGAAGGTGCCCTGGTGGTGGCGGGCGAAGGCCCACGAGAACAGCGCGGTGCGCGCGCCGCCCAGGTGCAGGAAGCCGGTGGGCGAGGGCGCGAAGCGGGTGCGGATGGGGGAGGAAGCGTTGGCGGTCATAGGAAGCGTAGCGGTGATGGCGGCGACGCCACAAAGCGGCGTCCGGCAGGGGCCACATCAAACATGCGGCGGGCTGGTCTTGTTACGATGGACGCTATTTTAGATTAGCGCCCGAATCGCGCCCGCCACCCCATGCTGCGACACGCCCTGGCCCCGATGTTCGAACCCGGTTCGCTGGTGATCGTGGCCGACCGGCCCCTGCCGGCGGCGGGATCCCTGTCGCCGGCGCTCAAGGCCCGCTGCACGGTGGTCGATTGCGCCGTGGGCGAGGCGCCCGAGCTGCCCGCCAGCCTGAACGGCCTGGCGCCGGGCGAGCGTCCCGACCTGGCCCTGGTCTGCGTGTCGCCGGCAGTGCTGCCGGAAACGCTGCGCCGGCTGGCGGCGCTGTCGCCCCGCTCCGTCATCCTGCTGCCGCACGAACTGCCCGATCCGTATCCGCGCGGCACGCTGGCGCTGTGCCGCGCCTGGGCCGAGGAAAACCGCTGCGAGCTGCTGGGGCCGCGCTCCTTCGGCGCGCAGCGCCCGCACGCCGGCCTGAACCTCAGCCAGCACCCGGTGCTGGCGCGCCCGGGCCGGGTGGCCCTGCTGGCCCAGTCGCGCTCCATCATGGCGGCGGTCATGGACTGGGCCGAGGACGTGCACATCGGCTTTTCCGTCGCCGTCTCGCTGGGCGACGAGGCCGTGGTCGGCCTGTCCAAGGTGCTGGACTACCTGGCCAGCGACCCGCGCACCGACAGCATCGTGCTCTATCTGGAGGACGTCGGGCCGGCGCGCGAGTTCATGAGCGTGCTGCGCGCCGCCGCCAGCGTGAAGCCGGTCATCGTGCTCAAGGCCGGCCAGCACGGCGCCGACAGCAGCGATGCGGTGTTCGACGCCGCGCTGCGGCGCGCCGGCGCGGTGCGGGTGCGCTACTTCGTGCAGCTGTTCTCGGCGGTCAAGGTGCTGGGCTATACCCGGCGGCCGAAGGGGCGGCGCGTGGCGCTGATCTCCAACGGCAACGGACCGCCGCAGCTGGCCCTGGACCTGATCGGCCCCGACGCCGCCGTGCTCAAGGCCGAGCTGACGCCCGCGACACAGCGGGCGCTGGCGGCCATGCTGGAGCCGGACGCGGCCATCGCCAATCCCGTCATCACCTATGTGCCGCTGACGCCCGAGCGCATCCGCGCGATCCTCGACGCCGTGCTGGACGATGCCGGCGTGGACGGCGTGCTGGTGCTGCTGGCGCCAGACGCGCTGGCCGACATGCCGGCCGTGGCGCGCGAGCTGGCCCAGGTCGCGCCCAGGGCCAGGAAGCCCGTGGTGACCTGTTTCATGGGCGACGCCGGCATGCGGCCGCTGCGGCGCATGCTGGACGATGCCGGCACTTCGGCGTTTCGCACGCCAGAATCCGCCGCTGACGCCTTCGGCGTGCTGGCCACGCATCACTACAACCAGCAGCTGCTGTTGCAGACCCAGCCGCCCGAGCCCGCCAGCCATGTTCCCGACCTGGTCGCGGCCCGGGACCTGCTGGCGCGGGTGCGCGCCGAATGCCGGCGCGAGCTGAACACGTCCGAGATCCGCTCCCTGCTGGCGCTGTTCTACGTGCCCTTGCGCGATGCGCCGCTGGAGGTGGCCTCGGCCGAACCCGAGTCGCGTCCCATGGCGGTGCGCGTGCGTCGCGATCCGCAATTCGGCCCCGTGATCCGCTTTGGCGCGGGCGGCCCGGACGCCTTCCTGTCGCAGTCCGATCGTGGCATGGACCTGCCGCCGCTCAACGGCTTCCTGGCGCGCCAGCTGATCGAGCGCAGCCGGCTATGGCGCCGCGTGCTGGCGCCGCGCGTCGGCCATCTGGCGGCCGAGGCGCTGCAGCAGGCGCTGGTGCAGGTGTCCGAACTGGTCTCGGAATTGCCGGACATCGAATCGCTCGACATCGATCCGCTCTACGCGGGCGAAACCCAGCTGCGCGCGGGCGGACTGCGCATGACGCTGACCGAGACGCCCGGCTGCGCCATGCCGCAGACCGCCGGCTACCCGCACATGGCGATCCACCCGTATCCGGCGCGGCTGGTGCAGGTGCGACGCTTCAACGACGGCATCCCGTGGGTGCTGCGGCCGATCCGTCCCGAGGACGCCGAGTCGTTGCAGGAGTTCATCCGTGGCCTGTCCGAGCGCTCGCGCTACATGCGTTTCGTGTCGATGATGCGCGAGCTGACGCCGCGCATGGTGTCGCGCTATACCCAGGTGGACTATCACCGCGAGCTGGCGCTGGTCGCCGCCACGCTGGTGCCCAATCCCGCCAATCGCGGCCATCCGAGAGAGGTGCTGGTGGGCTTCGCGCACTATCTGCGCAACCCGGACGGGCGCGGCGCCGAGTACGCGCTGGTGATCGGCGACGACTGGCAGCGCCGCGGCCTGGGGCGTCAGCTGATGTCGGCGCTGATCGACGCGGCGCGCGAGCAGGGGCTGGAATACATCGACGGGCTGGTGCTGTCGACCAACCGGCCCATGCTGGCGCTGATGACCAGCCTGGGTTTCACCAATGATCCCGACCCGGAAGACCCGACCATGCGGCGGGTCTGGCTAGAGGTTTAGTCCCCCCCGAAGCGCTGCGCGCTTCCCCCCCACGGGGGCGCCGCTACGGACCGGCGAAGCCGGCTCCGTGCGGCCCCGATGGGGTAGCGCCTGCTATTTATGCTGCAGGTGGCGTATCCGGGGGGGCGGTCGTTGACTTGCTCAGCTCAGCACTTCGCGCAGGAAGCGCGAGATGTCGGCCACTTCCTCGGCGCACACGGAATGCGGCATGCCATAGGTGTGCCAGCGCACGTCGCAGCCCAGGCGCTGCAGCTCGGCCAGCGTGGCCTTGGCGCGCGCCAGCGGCACGACCGGATCGAAAGTGCCGTGGGCCAGGAAGATCGGAGTGCGCGCATTGGCGCCGTGGCGCTCGGCCTCGGCCGTGTCCAGCAGCGGCAGGTAGCCCGACAGGCCCATCATGCCGGCCAGCTTCTCGGGCAGGCGCAGGCCGGTGTGCAGCGTCATGGCGCAGCCTTGCGAGAAGCCGGCCAGCACGATGTTGGACGTGGGGATGCCGCGGGCGTTCTCGCGCGCGATCAGCTTGTGGATCTCGGCTTCCGAGCGGCGGATGCCGGCGCCGTCCTCGACGCGCACCAGGTCCATCACCAGGATGTCGTACCAGGAACGCATGGCCATGCCATTGTTGATGGTCACCGGCTGCACCGGCGCGTTCGGGAACACGAAGCGCACCTTGCTGCCCGCCGGCAGGTCCAGCTCCGGCACGATGGGCGCGAAGTCGTTGCCGTCGGCGCCCAGCCCGTGCAGCCAGATCACGGCGTGCGTGGGATTGGGGGCGGTTTCGATCTCGATGCAGTCGAGCAGGTCGGTCGTGGCGGTCATGGATGGAATCAGTGAATGAGGGCCTTGAGCGCCTGGAACAGCGCCCGGTACTGCTTCTTTTGCGGCTCCTGGCCTTGCAGCAGGGCGGCGTTGGCCTGTTTTTCCTTGCGCGCGGCCCGGATCACGGCGCGCAGGTGCTGCACGTCGGCCTGCGGATTGTTCTCCAGCAGGCGGGTTAGGGCCTCGTCGTCGTCGAGCAGGCGGTCGCGCAGGGTCTCCAGCCGGTGCATGGCGGCGGTTTCCTCGCGCGAGCCGTTTTCCCAGACGTCGAGCTGGGCGCGGATTTCCTCGGCGGGGGCGTCGCGCATCAATTTGCCCACGAAATGGGTCTGGCGGCGCAGGCCCTCGCGGCTGGTGGTGCGCTGGGCCATGCGGATGGCTTCGTACAGGCGTTCCGCCAGCGGCAGCTGTTTCAGGCGTTCGGGCGACAGGGCGATCAGCTGCTTGCCCAGGTCCAGCAGCGCGTGCATCTCGCGCTTGACCTGGGATTTGCTGGGACGGTCGTAGCCGTTCTCGTCGTAGCCTTCGTCGACGGATTCTTCTTCGGGATGGGAATTCATGGAAAACTGCGCAATGACAGACTTGGCTATGATAACCGTCTCTGCAAATTGGACAGCAATGGTCAAACCCTCCTCATCCCTGCCGCTGGCGGCAAATCACGCGCGTTTTTCCGAACTCGTCGAGCAAACCCTCGCCTACGCGCGCCAGATCGGCGCCTCGGACGCGGCGGCTGAAGTCTCCGAGAGCCTGGGGCTGTCGGTCTCCGTGCGCAAGAACGATATCGAAACCGTCGAGCAGACCCGCGACCGCTCGCTGGACCTGACGGTCTACGCCGGCCAGAGCCGAGGCTCGGCCTCGACCTCCGATTTTTCCGAGGCGGCGCTGCGCCAGACCGTGGAAGCGGCCTGGCACATTGCCCGCCATACCGCCGCCGACCCGGCGGCCGGCCTGCCCGACGCCGATCAGCTGGCCACCGAATTCCCCGACCTGGACCTGCACCACGCCTGGCCGGTGTCCACCGAAGAGGCGGCCGAGCTGGCCCTGCGCGCCGAGCGCGCCGCCCGCGAGGTCGATTCCCGCATCACCAATACCGATGGCGCCTCGGTGGGCACCTACGAAGGCCAGTTCGTCATGGGCAATACCCGTGGCTTCCTGGGTGGCTACGCCTATTCGCGCCACAGCCTGTCGGTGGCGCCGATCGCCGGCCGCGGCAACGGCATGCAGCGCGATTACTGGTACACGTCCGAGCGCGATCCGGCCAGCCTGGCCTCGCCCGAGGCCGTGGGTCGCTATGCCGCCGAGCGCACGCTGTCGCGCCTGTCGGCGCGCCGCATCCGCACCGGCAAGTTCCCGGTGCTGTTCGAGGCGCCGCTGGCCCTGGGCCTGGTCGGCGCCCTGACGCAGGCGGCCAACGGTGGCGCGCTGTACCGCAAGGCCAGCTTCCTGCTCGACGCCCTGGGCAAGCCGATCTTCCCGTCGCACATCAACCTGACCGAGGATCCGCACGTGCGTGGCGCCATGGGCAGCTCGCCGTTCGACGACGAAGGCGTGCGCACGCGCAAGCGCAGCGTGGTGACGGCCGGCGTGCTGGAAGGCTATTTCCTGTCCTCGTACACCGCCCGCAAGCTCGGCATGACCACCACCGGCAACGCCGGCGGCTCGCACAACCTGACCTTCAGTTCCACCCAGACCCAGGCCGGCGACGATTTCGAAGCCATGCTGCGCAAGATGGGCACGGGCTTCCTGGTCACCGAGCTGATCGGGCAGGGCGTGAACTACGTCTCCGGCGACTATTCGCGCGGCGCGTTCGGCTATTGGGTCGAGAACGGCAAGATCCAGCACGCCGTGCAGGAAGTGACCATCGCCGGCAACCTGAACGACATGTTCCGCCAGATCGTGGCGGTGGGCGCCGACGTCATCTCGCGCGGCACCAAGACCACGGGCTCGATCCTGATCGAGCAGATGGCCATCGCCGGCGTCTGATCCCGTTGGCCGGGGCGCGGCCCCGGCCAACGCCGCCTTGCCCGGCCGCCCGCGCCGTCGCGTCTTTGCAATCCCGCCTTTGCAATCCCTTACCTGCTCGGGAATTCCTCTAGCAATCCCTGACCCCGCCAGCGTGTAATATCCGGCGGGTATTGCTGGAAGTCCCTGGTGTTGCTGTAAAGAAGGAGCAAGAGATGCAACGACGTTCATTCTTGAAACAGGCGGGGCTCGGCGCCGTGGCAACGGGCGCGGCCATCGCCGCGCCGGCATATGCCCAGGATTCGCCGTCGTTGAAGTGGCGCCTGGCCTCCGGTTTCCCCAGCGCCCTGGACCTGCGCTTCGGCGCGGGCGAGACCTTCTGCAAGTTCGTTTCCGAATCCACCGGCGGCAAGTTCAGCATCCGCCACCTGCCCGAGGGCGAGGTCGCGCCCGCGGCCGAGCTGGTCGACGCGGTCGGCGCCGGCAAGGTCGAATGCGCCCACGCCTCTTCCGCGCTGCTGCACGCGCGCAATCCCGCCTTTTGCTTCGATGCCGGCATGCCTTTCGGCCTGACCGCGCGCCAGATGGACGCCTGGATGATGGAAGGCGAGGGCCTGCGCCTGACCCGCGAGCTGTTCAAGCCCCTGAAGGCCGTCAACTTCCCGCTGGGCAATACCGGCGGCCAGATGGGCGGCTGGTTCAGGAAAGAGGTCAAGCGCGTGGGCGACCTGAAGGGCCTGAAGATGCGCGTGGACGGCCTGGCCGCCGACGTGCTGGCCCGCCTGGGCGTGGCGCCGCAACAGGCGGCGCTGGCCGAGCTGGCGCAGGCGGCCGAGAAGGACGGCCTGGAGGCCGTGGCCGGCTCGGGCGCCTACGATGACAGCAAGCTAGGGCTGAACAAGTTCGCCAAGTTCTATTACGGGCCGGGCTGGTGGGCGGGCAGCGGCCAGCTGTCGCTCTATATCAATGACGAGGCCTGGAGCAAGCTGCCCAAGAACTACCAATCGGTGGTCGAGGCCGCCGCCCGTGCCGCGCACGCCGCCGCCTCGGCCCGCTATGACGCGCGCAATCCCGGCGCCCTGGCGCAGTTGACGGCCAATGGCGCGCAGTTGCGCGCCTTTTCCCGCTCGATCATGGACGCGGCCTTCGAGGCCACGCAGCAGCTCTACAAGGAACTGGGCGACAAGGACCCGGCCTTCAAGGCGCTGCACAGCAGCTATATGGGTTTTCGCGACAGCGAGATGCCCTGGTTCCGCCTGACCGAGGGCGCCTACGGCCAGTACCTGGGCGTGGCGCTGTCGGCCAGGAGCTGAGCAGGAGGCCGATGCCGAATGGCATTCGGCAAGGAGTGGGGTTTTCACTGATTTCCCCTGGTTTTTGACTAGAAATCGGGCGGTTTGGCGCCTTTTGTTGAACGGCATTCAAGTTTCGGCCTGATACAAAAGGAGTAATATGCCGGGTCTTGACGCGCGAACGCGCCGCCTTCGAGCGGCAACCGCCGTCAATCCGGCAGGCCTGGCCGACCCGGATTACCAAACATTCCGAGACAGACTTTAGGGTGGTATCAACCATGCAATCGAAGACCAAGAAGCTGCTGGCCGCGCTGATCGCGGCCGGTGTCGTTCCGGCTGCCCACGCGGCCGACCTCAAGCTGGGCGTGGCCGAGGCCCTGTCGGGCGGCGCCGCCCAGTACGGCGCGTCGATCCGCAACGGCTTCCAGCTGGCTGCCGATGAAATCAACGCCGCCGGCGGCATCAACGGCAACAAGGTCGTGCTGGTGATCGAGGACGAACAGGGCAAGAAGGAAGAAGCCATCAACGTCTTCAAGAAGCTGATCTTCAAGGACAACGTCCTGATGGTCTTCGGCCCGACGCTGTCGAATTCGGCCCAGGCCGCCGACCCAATCGCCCAGGCCGCCAAGACGGTCGTCTTCGGCACCTCCAACACCGCCGACGGCATCACCTCCATCGGCAACTACGTGTTCCGCAACTCGGTCACCGAAGCCGACGTGCTGCCGGCCACCATCTCCACCGTCAAGGCCAAGACCGGCCTGAAGAACGTGGCGGTGCTCTACGGCAACGACGACGTCTTCACCAAGAGCGGCTACGACAACTTCAAGAAGGCCCTGGAAGACCAGAAGATCCCGGTCACCACGACCGAGACCTTCGCCAAGGGCGACGTGGACTTCAAGGCCCAGCTGACCAAGATCAAGGGCACCAACCCCGACGCCATCGTGCTGTCGGCCCTGCTGGCCGAAGGCGCCCCGATCATGGTGCAGGCCCGCCAGCTCGGCATCAACCTGCCGGTCATCGGCGGCAACGGCATGAACTCGGTCAAGATCTTCGACCTGGCTCCCGGCGGCGCGTCGAACAACCTGTGGATCGGCAGCCCCTGGTCCATCGAGAACAAGTCGGCCGAGAACGTGAAGTTCATCGACGCCTACAAGGCCAAGTTCAACGGCGCGCCCGACCAGTTCGCGGCCCAGTCGTACGACGCCATGTACATCGTCGCCCAGGCCCTGAAGAACACCAAGATCAGCGGCGACCTGCCCAAGGACCGCACGGCACTGCGCGACGCGCTGCCGTCGGTGCAGTGGACCGGCGCCACCGGCGCCTTCAAGTTCCGCCAGGCCAACGACCGCGCCGGCAAGCCCGCCGGCTACGACGCCGACCAGGCGCCGATCGTCAGCGTGACCAAGGACGGCAAGTACGTCATCGAGAAGTAATCGGCACGCGTCCCCCTGATGGGGGATGCGCCTGGCGCGCGGCCTGGACGGGGCGTGCGCCAGGCGCTTTTCATAGCAGGGCCGCCCCAAGACAAGAACATCCCCCGGGGGCAGCAGGCCCGCGCGGCGCAAGCGGCGCGGGAGCATTTCCTTGTCGCGGGAGCGCTTCAAGCAGAAGCGCATCCGCGGGGCGCAGGCCCGCGCCATCAGCGCGGCGCGGCGGTCCTTTCGGTTTTATCTGGAACGTCCAATCATGTTGGAACAACAATTCGTCAACGCCTTGTCGCTGGGCTGCGTCTACGCCCTGTTCGCGCTGGGCTTCACGCTGGTCTTCGGCGTGCTCGGGGTCATCAATCTGGCGCATGGCGCGGTTTTCATGGTGGGGGCCTACGCGGCGCTGACCGTGGTGCAGAACCTGGCCCTGCCGCTGTGGGCGGGACTGGTGGCGGCCTTCGTCGTCGCGGGCCTGACCGGCGTCATCATCGACTACCTGGTGCTCAAGCCGCTGCGCAAGCGCAACGCGCCTCACCTGATTCCCATGATCGCCACCATCGGCGTGGGCATCATCCTGAACAACGCCGCGCAGGGCATTTTCGGCGCCAGCAACCTGCGCTTCCCGCACGGCACCGTGCCCGAGGAAGTGATCGAGGTCGCCGGTCTGCACCTGACCGTGATCGAGCTGGGCATCATCTTCATGTCCTTCGCGCTGATGGCCGTGCTGATGTTCGTCATGCGCCGCACGCAGTTCGGCCGCGCGCTGCGCGCCATCGCCGAATCGCCCAAGGCCGCCTGGCTGCTGGGCATCAATGTTGAAAAACTGTTCATCACCACTTCGTTCGCCGCCGCGGCGCTGGGCGGCGTGGCCGGCGTGCTGATCGGGCTGTACTCGAACGCGCTCTTCCCGCTCATGGGCCAGCCCATGCTGCACAAGGGCATCGCGGTCATCATCCTGGGCGGCATGGGCGACATCCGCGGCGCCATGCTGGGCGGCCTGTTCCTGGGCTTCGCCGAGGTGCTGTCGGTGGCCTATATCGGCTCCACCATGCGCGATGCGGTGGCATTCGGCCTGCTGTTCCTGATCCTGCTGGTGCGTCCGCAGGGCCTGTTCGGCAAAGTGGTTCAACGCAAGGCGTAAGTGTGATGAGCGGATTCGAAAATTTCTGGGCCATTTATGGCAACCTGGTGCTGACGCTGGGCACCAATGCTCTGCTGGCCCTGTCCATCTGGCTGACGCTGGCCTGCGGCATGCTTGCCATGGCCAATGCGGCCTTCATGGGCATCGGCGCCTACGCCGCCGCCTTGCTCACCATGAACTACGACGCCTCCTTCCCCGTGGCGCTGGCCGGCGGCATGCTGGCGCCGGCCCTGGTGGCGGCGCTGATCGGCCTGCCCACGCTGCGCTTGTCCGGGGTCTACCTGGCCATGGCGACGCTGGGTTTCGGCGAGGTGGTGCGCGTGACCGTGCTGAACACCGAGTCCATCACCGGCGGCGCGCTGGGCCTTAACGGCATCCCGCAGCTGACCCAGTGGTGGCACGTGATCCTGGCGGTCGTCATCGTGCTGTTCGTGCTGTGGCGCGTGCGCGTGTCCAAGATCGGCCGCGCCTTCGACGCCATCCGCGGCGACGAAACCGCCGCCGGCCTGATGGGCATCGACGTGCGCGCCAACAAGATGCTGGCATTCGTGGCGGGCGCCATGATCGCCGGCCTGGCGGGCGCGCTGAACGCTCACCTGACCTTTTTCATCGGACCCAACGAATACGGCTTCGACCGTGGCGTGGAAATCCTGACCATGGCGATTCTGGGCGGCATCGGCGGCCTGGCGGGCCCGGTGCTGGGCAGCTTCATCATCACGGTGCTGCCCGAGATGCTGCGCGGCTTCGCGGATTTCCGCCTGGTCGTCAATGGAGTGATCCTGGTTGTGATCGTGTTGTTCCTGCCGCAAGGCATCTGGGATCCGGCGCGTTTCAAGCGCTGGATGCGTCAGGGAGGCAAGCGCCATGCTTGAGCTTTCCTCCGTCTCCAAGAGCTTCGGCGGCCTGCATGTGCTGCATGACGTCAATCTGTCCGTGCCCCAGGGCAGCATCTACGGCCTGATCGGCCCGAACGGCGCCGGCAAGACCACGGTGTTCAACCTGATCACCGGCCTGCTGCCGCCCAGCGGCGGCGCCATCACGTTCAACGGCGACAGCCTGCTGCGGCGCGCGCCGCACCAGATCACGCGCATGGGCATCGCCCGCACGTTCCAGAACATCCGCCTGTTCAAGGAGATGACGCTGCTGGAAAACGTGGTGGTCGGCGCCTACCGCCACATGAACTACGGCTTCCCCAGCCTGCTGCTGGGCCTGCCGGGATTCCGCGAGCACGAGAAGCGGGCCCGCGAACGCGCCCACGAGCTGCTGACCTGGATGCGCCTGGACCACAAGGCCAATGACCTGGCCGACAATCTGTCCTACGGCGAACAGCGCCGGCTGGAGCTGGCGCGCGCGCTGGCCACCGAGCCCAAGCTGCTGTTGCTGGACGAGCCGGTCGCGGGCATGAACACCGGCGAGCGCGCCGAGCTCATGCGCGAGATCCTGGCGATCCGCGAACGCGGCTACACCATTCTCATGATCGAGCACGACATGCGCTTCGTCATGGGCCTGTGCGAACAGATCGCGGTGCTGAACTTCGGCAAGATCATCGCCTGCGGCGGGCCTGAAGAGATCCGCAACAACGAGCAGGTCATCGAGGCCTACCTGGGCCGCGAAGACGATGAAGACGCCGAACACGCGGAGGCCGCAAAATGAGCGCAATGCTGGAAGTCCGCGGACTCGAGGTCAACTACGGCCATATCGAAGCCGTCCGCGGCATCGACCTGGACCTGAACGCCAAGGAAATCACCGCCCTGGTCGGCGCCAACGGCGCCGGCAAGTCCACCACGCTGCTGGCGCTGTCCGGGCTGCTGCCCAAGGCGAGCGGCCGCATCAGCTTCGAGGGCGAGGACATCACCAACCTGCCGCCGCACCAGCTGGTCGCGCGCGGCATCGTGCAGGTGCCGGAAGGCCGGGCCATCCTCACCACCATGACGGTGCTGGAAAACCTGGAGCTGGGCGCCTACCGCCGCGGCCTGAAGAACGTGGGCTCGGATCTGGAGTATGTCTTCAATCTGTTCCCGCGCCTGAAGGAGCGGATCAACGGCATGGCCGGCAACCTGTCCGGCGGCGAGCAGCAGATGCTGGCCATCGGCCGCGCGTTGATGGCCAAGCCGCGCCTGTTGCTGCTGGACGAGCCGTCGATGGGCCTGGCTCCCATCGTGGTGCAGGAGATATTCCGTTCGCTGCGCGCCATCAACGCCGACGGCCTGACCCTGTTCCTGGTCGAGCAGAACGTGCGCCAGGCGCTGAAGATCGCCCAGCACGGCTATGTGCTGGAAAACGGCGCCATGGCGCTGAGCGGCACCGGCCGCGAGCTGCTGGGCCATCCTCGGGTGCTGGAAGCCTATCTGGGCGCCTGACCGGATCTTGCCGGGGCGCGCGCGGTTCAGGTTGCGCGCGCCGGCCGCTGTCTGGCGGGACGTCTGCCGCCTGTCAGGGCAGGCGCCGCCAGGCAGGCATTTCGTCCAGCGAAGGTTGTCCCTTTTATATGAGGCCCTTTCGTCTGGCTGCCCCCGCGAGCCGTCCCGGTGAGGACGGGGGCGGATGCGGGAGGCCGTCGCCTCCTGGCTTGCCCATTTTTTGAGCAGCTGTGTTAGAATCACAGGCTTTCCCTCATTTTGGCTATTGCACGGGCGGGTAATAACGCTTAGGCGGGACGCTGATAGAGGCTTGAAATTCCAGGGTTTTCTCGGGAATCACGGCCTAGTCGGGGGAAGGAAGCGCTGGCAGGGATACGCCCGCCGGCGGAATCATTTTTCTTCTTAGGAACCATCATGAAGACCTTTGTGGCCAAGCCGCATGAAGTCCAACGTGACTGGTTTGTGATCGACGCCAAGGGCAAAGTCCTCGGTCGTGTGGCCAGCGAAGTCGCACGTCGTCTGCGTGGCAAGCACAAACCTGAATTCACGCCGCACGTTGATACTGGCGATTACATCGTCATCATCAACGCTTCCGATATCGTCGTTACCGGCACGAAGGCGAAGGACAAGAAGTACTTCCGCCACACCACGTACCCGGGCGGTATCCGCGAAACGAACTTCGAGAAAATGCAAGAGCGTTTTCCCGGCCGCGCCATCCAGAAGGCTGTCAAGGGCATGCTGCCCAAGGGTCCGCTGGGCTACGCGATGATCAAGAAACTGAAGGTGTACGCCGGTGCCGAGCACCCGCACACCGCCCAGCAGCCCAAGACGCTGGATATCTAAGGAAACGCCATGATCGGTAACTGGAACTACGGAACCGGCCGTCGCAAAACCTCGGTGGCTCGCGTTTTCATCAAGAAGGGCACCGGCAAGATCGTCGTCAACGGCAAGCCCGTCGACGAGTTCTTCGCTCGTGAAACCGGCCGCATGGTCGTGCGCCAGCCGCTGGAACTGACCGGCCACCTGGAATCGTTCGACATCAAGGTCAACGTGCACGGCGGCGGTGAAACCGGCCAGGCCGGCGCAGTCCGTCACGGCATCACGCGTGCCCTGATCGACTACGACGCGACCCTGAAGCCCGCGCTGTCGCAAGCTGGTTTCGTGACCCGCGATGCCCGCGAAGTCGAACGCAAGAAGGTCGGCTTCCGCAAGGCCCGTCGTCGCAAGCAGTTCAGCAAGCGCTGATGCCTGCAGAAAAAAGCCCGCTACGGCGGGCTTTTTTCATTTGGGGCCGCCGCTCCGCCTGCCCGCGATTGTCGGGCGATACAATCACGTTTCGTTCCACGTAGAGTTCATATCCATCATGGCCCAAGCATCGAACACCCGTATCAAGGTTGGCATCGTCGGCGGCACCGGCTACACCGGCGTCGAGCTGCTGCGCCTGCTGTCGCAGCACCCGAATGTGGAATTGACCGCCATCACGTCCCGCAAGGAAGACGGGCTGCCGGTGGCCGATATGTACCCGAACCTGCGCGGCCGCGTGAAGATCGCTTTCTCCGCGCCCGAAAAGGCCTCGCTGACCGATTGCGACGTGGTGTTCTTCGCCACGCCCCATGGCGTGGCCATGGCGCAGGCGCCCGAGCTGATCGCCGCCGGCACCCGCGTGATCGACCTGGCCGCCGATTTCCGCCTGCAGGACATCCCCACGTTCGAGCGCTGGTACAAGATTCCCCATACCTGCCCGGAAGTGCTGGCCGAGTCCCAGTACGGCCTGGTCGAGCTGAACCGTGAAGCCATCTCCAAGGCCCGCGTGATCGGCAATCCGGGCTGCTATCCGACCACGGTGCTGCTGGGCCTGGCTCCGCTGCTGGAAGGCGGCAAGAAGCTGATCGACGCGCAGACCCTGATCGCGGACTGCAAGTCGGGCGTGTCCGGCGCGGGCCGCAAGGCGGAGGTGGGCTCGCTGTTCTCCGAGGCCTCCGACAACTTCAAGGCCTATGGCGTGGCGGGCCACCGCCATCATCCGGAAATCGTTTCGCAGCTGGAGAAGATCGCTGGCGGCAAGGTCGGCCTGACCTTCGTGCCGCACCTGGTGCCCATGATTCGCGGCATGTACTCCACCCTCTACGCCCGCATCCTGCCCGAGGCGCGCGACACGGACTTCCAGGCCCTGTTCGAGCAGCGTTATGCCGACGAGGCCTTTGTCGACGTGATGCCGGCCGGCAGCCTGCCGGAAACCCGCTCGGTGCGCGCGTCCAACAACCTGCGCATCGCGCTGTCGCGCCCGGGCAATGGCGACCAGCTGATCGTGATGGTGGTGCAGGACAACCTGGTCAAGGGCGCCGCCGGCCAGGCCGTGCAGAACATGAACCTGATGTTCGGCTTCGCGGAATCCACCGGCCTGGACCAGGTCGCGATCCTGCCCTGATGCATTGCCGGAAGGGCGGCTGGCCGCCCTTTCGAGTGCCATGTCCAACGATTCTCCCATCGCTTCGCAATCGCGCCGTCCTCGCGGACTGGCGCGCGTCGGCATCGCGCTCGCGTTAGGCGTCGCGCTGGGCGTCGCGGGGACCAGTCTCTACGTCCGCCACCAGGCGCGCGCGAGCGTGGCGGCGGCTGCTTCGGATCCCCTGCCGAGCAGCGCGCAGGAAGAGGCGATGCGCCAGCAGCGCACGCAGCTGCGTTTCACCCAGGGTCAGCTGGACGCGGCCGATGGCGAACTGGTGATCGAGCGGGCCGCGCGGCAGGAGCTGGAAACGCAGTTGCGCGCCGCCCAGGCCGAGGTCGGCCGCGTGCGCGACCAACTGGCGTTCTATGAGCAGCTGCTGCCGCCCGGGCCGGAAGGCTCGGTCGATATACGCGGCGCGCAGGTCGAGCGCGCCGGGCAGGGCCTGCGCTACAAGGTGCTGCTGATGCGCAGTGGTCGCAATGGTGGCGCACCGTTTTCGGGCGCGTTGCGCTTCCAGGCGGTCGGCACGCTCAAGGGCGAGACCGTGACCGTCGAGCTCGCGCCCATGCAGGTCAAGTCGGAAACGACGCCGGCGCCCGATGGTGTCGCCGCCGGACTGGCCTTGCAGTTCGACCAGTATCAACGCAGCCAGGGCATGCTGGCCTTGCCCGAGGGTTTTGTCCCCGAAAGCGTGACCATCACCGTGCTCGAAGGCGATACGGTGCGCGCGACCCGCAGCGTCAAGCTCGAACTTTGAGTCCGGCCCGGGGCTGCGCTATAGTGACAGCATACGAGTGGCGACGCCGCTCACCGAAATTCGGCCTCAACGGCCAGGAGTGAACCATGAATGCAGTGACCGAAACCGTCGACCTGCAGGCCCCGCCGCCTGCTCCCCTGGTCTTTACCGACTCGGCGGCCGCCAAGGTCAAGGACCTGCTGGCCGAAGAAGGCAACCCCGAGCTGAAGCTGCGCGTCTTCGTGCAAGGCGGCGGCTGTTCGGGTTTCCAGTACGGCTTCACCTTCGATGAAGTCGTCAACGAAGATGACACCGTGCTCGACAAGGCTGGCGTGCAGCTGCTGGTCGACCCGATGAGCTTCCAGTATCTGGTCGGCGCCGAGATCGACTACAAGGAAGACATCGAGGGCTCGCAGTTCGTCATCCGCAATCCCAACGCCAGCACGACTTGCGGTTGCGGTTCGTCGTTCTCGGTCTGATCGCGCCCTGAGCGTCAGCTCATTAAAAAACCCTTCGGCTTGCCGAAGGGTTTTTTGTTTGACGATGACTCCAGCCCGGTACTTCGCTGGACTGCGCCGTAGCTCGATGAAGCAGGTTTATCAAGGACTTACGCGCGTCCATCATATGCCGGTGCTTTCTGAAACTTGACCCGGTTTTCCCTCGCGCCGCTCCTATCTGGCTCTTGGAATTCGGGTCGTTCCAAGGAGTCATCATGGCGAAGATCAAGCTCACCAAGACCGCCGTAGAGTCGGCGCAACCCCAGGCCAAGGACATCGAACTACGGGATACCGTGGTGCCGGGTTTCCTCTGCAAGATTACCCCGAAGGGCCGTCGGGTGTTCATGCTCCAGTACCGCACGAACTCCGGGCAGCCCCGCAAGCCCTCGCTGGGCCTGTTCGGGGAACTGACCGTGGAGCAGGCCCGCGTCATGGCGCAGGACTGGCTGGCCGAGGTTCGCCGAGGCGGCGACCCCGGCGGCGCCAAGGCCGAGGCGCGCAAGGCGCCCACGGTCGAAGCGCTGTGCAAGAAGTTCATGGAGGACTACTCCAAGAAGCGCAACAAGCCGAGCACGCAGCGCGGCTATCAGGCCGTCATCGACCGCTGCATCGTCCCGCTGATCGGCCGCAAGAAGGTGCAGGACGTGAAGCGGCCCGACATTGCCGGGCTGATGGAGAAACTGGCCTACAAGCCCGCCGAGGCGAACAACGCCTTCGGCGTGCTGCGCAAGATGTTCAACCTGGCCGAAGTGTGGGGCTACCGCCCGGACGGCACGAACCCGTGCCGCCACGTCCCGATGTACCCGCCCGGCGAGGAAACCCGGCTCATCGTGGACGACGAACTGGCGCTGATCTTCCGCCAGTTGGAGAAGCTGGAGGCGGAAGGACTGGAGAACTACGTCATCCCGCTGGCGATTCGCCTGCAATTCGAGTTCGCCGGCCGCCGCTCCGAAATCTGCATGCTTGAATGGGATTGGGTCGATCTGGAGAACCGGCGCGTGGTCTGGCCCGACAGCAAGACCGGCGGCCTCTCCAAGCCCATGAGCGCGGAAGCCTATCGACTGTTCTCGACGGCACCGCGCCGAGAAGGTTGCCCCTACGTCCTGCCTTCGCCCAACGACCCGACCAAGCACCTGACCTTTGGCGAGCACTATGGCGGATGGTGCCGGGTGCTCAAGGCAGCCGGCGTCCCACACGTCGGCACGCACGGCATCCGCCACCGCTCCACGACCGACATTGCCAATTCGGGAGTGCCGACCAAGGTAGGCATGAAGCTGACGGGCCACAAGACCGTGGCGATGTTCATGCACTACGTCCACACCGAGGACAAGCCGGTGCGGGATGCTGCCGAACTGGTGGCGAGTCGGCGGCAGGCCATCACGGGCGCGCGGCGCCCTGCGGAGGCCACGGCATGAGCAAGAGGACGCTTTCGGTGGCGCCCCCCGCTGCCTTGGCGGCCGACTATCCCCGTTCCGCAATTTCCGAGACAGTGTCTGGGAAATTCGGCCTCGCCGAGCTGGCCAAGGTCTTCACGCTGCCGTGGTCGGCCTATGCGCTGCTGATTTCGGTCAAGGATGCCCGCGGATCGGTGGCCGGCATCCCGTCCAGTCGGCTCCGATTGTCGTGCCGGCGTCACGACAATCGGGCGGGCCATCCCTTCTATCTAGGTGCTACACCGGAGACTGGAAAAGTATGCCCGTTTCGGGTATAGTTTGGAGGTCGAAATGACGGTCATCCTCAAGCGCAAGGACTTTGCACGCTGGCAGTCGGGCGAGAAGCTGTCCGATGCCGCGTTGTGCAAGGCGGTTCAGGAGATGGAAAGCGGTCTGATCGACGCGGACTTGGGCGGCTCCCTCTACAAGAAGCGGGTGGCCCGCCCCGGTGGTGGTAAAAGCGGCGGCTACCGCACACTGGTATCGGCCAGGATCGGCAGCCGCTACGTGTTCCTGCATGGGTTCCCGAAGAACGACAAGGCGAACATCACGCAGGACGAGAAGAAGGCGCTGCAATTCGCCGGCAAAGCGTTCTTGCAACTGTCCGGGGAAACGTTATCGAAGGCGTTGCAGTCGGGCGTGTTATTGGAGGTGCATTGTGAGCAAGATCATTGAATCCCTGCGTGACGACCTGGCCACGCTTCATGAAGTGGGTGCGATCAGCAAGGTGACGATGCGCGAGTTCGACGCGATCTGCCCGCCGCCAGTGCGGGAGTTTGGCGCCGAGGACATTAGGCGCCTACGGGAGACGCTGAAATTCAGCCAGCCGGTGTTCGCGCATCACCTGCACACCTCGGCCTCGACCGTGCGCAAGTGGGAGCAAGGTGAAACCCGACCCGCTGGCCCGGCGCTGAAGCTGCTCAACATCATCGCCGACAAGGGGCTCCGGGCGATCCTTTGATTGATCTGCGTTTTCTGCCATAACCACCTAATTTCAGTTACGATCTTTTACGCTATCAAAACGTCGATGGAGGTGACAGATGGCAGAGAAAAGGAACGTGTTTATCAGCCATGTCCATAAGGACGATCATGGGCTCCAAAAGCTCAAAGATCTGCTGGCTCCGAAAGGGATGGATGTAAGGGACTCCTCCATCCATACAGGAAAGTTCAACAACGCCACGGATGAGCATTACATCAAGACGCAGATTCTGGCCCCAGCGATAAACTGGGCGGGCGTATTTATTTGCTACGTCTCACCCCAGACGAAAGATAGCGACTGGGTGACCTGGGAAATCGAATATGCAGCCAAGCAAGGCAAACGTATTGTTGGCATCTGGGAGCATGGTGAGAAGGAATGCGACATTCCTGAGGCACTGAAAGAATACGCCGATGCCTTGGTCGGCTGGAATGGTGACTCAATCATTGATGCGATCAACGGAAAAGATACATGGGAAAAACCCGACGGTGGCGCCTGTGATCCGGTTCCTCTGAAAAGGCATCCCTGCTGATGGCACGTGTCCACTCCTACGTGGTGCGGTACGACAGTGGTTTCGCACCCAATCCCTTTTACGAATACTGCACGCTTGCAACCTGCAAGCCAAATATCCGCAAGGGCGCTGACATCGGTGATTGGGTGGTAGGCAGTGGCAGCAATGATCGAAGTGTTCGGCGAGGCGGGTATCTGGTTTATGCGATGCAAGTCACCGAAACGATGACATTTGATGAATATGGGGCAGATCCACGGTTTGAATCTAAAAAGCCCTATCGCAACGGTAGTCGGAAGCAAAGTTGCGGGGACAATATCTACTTCAGAGCCGCACCAGCGGCCGTCTGGCAGCAACGAGATTCCTTTCACTCTCGCCCCGATGGTTCACTTAATCCTGATCACGTCACTCGCGACACGGGTGTAAACAGGGTTCTCATCAGCAATGACTTCGTGTACTTCGGAGGAGAGGGGCCGGAGTTCCCGGAAGAGCTAAAAGACCAGCAAGGCCGGTCTCTATGCAAAACAGGAATAGGTCTAACTACTTTTGACGATCCAAAACTGATTGCGAACCTAGAGCAATGGGTTCGTAGCTTTGGGCTGAATGGATATCAGGGCGCTCCATTCGAATGGCTGACGCTTCGGAGGTAACCGATGCACAAGGAAGGTTCTCTGCTGCTTTCGGACTACGCTTCGGAAATTGCAGCTACGGATGTACTCAGTCCAACCGATTTCAATCCTGTCCTTCAAGGGCTTTATGGGGAAGTCGGTGGAATAATGTCTACTGCCAAAAAACATGTCCGGGAAAAATCTGCGTACCCTGGTTTCAGAAGGGCGGCGGAAGAAGAATTCGGTGATACGCTTTGGTATTTGGCTGCGATCTGCCGGCGCATGCAAGCTCCACTTGAAGATATCTTTGCCGAGGCGGCGAATCACGGGAACTTCAAGAACATAGGGGCAGCAAGCGACATAGCCGAAGGTGCATTCGCTTACATCGCCATGCCTGTGGCGGCCCCTGCGTCGTTGGACATTACCTTGGTACGCTTGGGGCAGGCGGCCGCAGCTCTGCTGGGAAGTGGGCCTGCGCGCAATGACGTGGTCACCTTCGCGCGAGCCTATCTCGATGCAATCCATGCCGCAGAGTTGGCGTTCTCGGACGTAGCGCGGGGGAACCTCCGGAAAGCTAGGGGTGCATTCTTGGAGCCACAGGCGGTTGACCTGATTGGCCTTGATTTCGATAGCGAGTTTGGAATAGAAGAGCAGCTCCCTAGAGAGTTCAAGATCCGAGTCAATCAACGCGGTAGCGGCAAAAGCTATCTCCAATGGAATGGCGTATTCATAGGTGATCCCCTGACCGACAACATCGCTGACCGAGATGGCTACCGATTTCATGATGTTTTCCATTTTGCATATGCAGCCATCTTGCATTGGTCACCTGTAATACGGGCATTGATCAAGCACAAGCGAAAGAGCCAGTCCAAATATGATGAAGAGCAAGACAGCGGCCGGGCAATCGTCGTTGAGGAAGGGCTTACGGCATGGATTTTCTCTAGAGCCAAGGAATTAAACTATTTTGAGAATCAAGAAAAGGTTTCCCTTGGGATTCTCAAAACCATTGAAGAGTTTGTGAGTGGCTATGAGGTTGAGAAGTGCCCGCTAAAGCTTTGGGAAAAAGCCATCATGGACGGATATTCCGTATTCCGTCAAATCAAGAAAAATCAAGGCGGCTGGATCATCGGCAACCGAAAAGAACGCACCCTACAATATATGCCGCTTGAGTCTTAAGAATGAAAATCCACCCCTTTGTTGAATCAGTTTCCTCGCTGCAATTTGAGGACTGCTTCAATCCTTATTCTGATCGCTGTGAAGTTCATGATCGTCGAGACGCGCCCCGCCGCCGCGCCGCCGCACTTTCCGCATTATTGCGTCGCGCTTCAGAGGAGCCTGTAGATGCGATTTGGATCGGTCGAGATTTGGGGTATCGCGGAGGCCGCCGAACTGGGTTGGCCCTGACTGACGATGTTCACATGAGCCAACATGCCAAACGTTGGAATGTCGATCTGGCTCCAGAACGGCCCACAGTCGGCAATGCCGTAGCCGAGCGAACCGCTGCGGTTATATGGGGAATGCTAGAGCACATTGATGCTCGCATCTTTCTCTGGAATGTTTTCCCACTTCACCCTCATGAATCAGGGGATCCGTTCACCAACCGGCAACACAACGCCCGTGAAAGGCGAGCCGGCGAAGAGCTACTACAACAGCTCATCGTTCTGCTTCGTCCCTCGCGCATCGTCGCCATCGGCAACGATGCTGCCGCAGCCGCTCATCGAATCACGGATAGCGTGCCTGTTATCTGCGTGAGGCATCCGAGCTATGGCGGACAGACGCAGTTTCAAGGGCAAATCTCTGAACTGTATGGACATCCAATGAAGACTGGATCGCTGTTCTGACGAATTGCTCCAGCATTTTAGCGAGCGGATACCGCCCCTTCTATCCAACTCGCCAGGTTTTCACTGATGCAGCGACTGAAAGAGGCTCTGACGCTGGTGGAGGTGCGCACACTGGATCACGTCGTTGTGGCCGGGCAGGAAACAACTTCATTTGCAGAGCGAGGGCTATTGTGAACCGAGGGGGCTGCACAGGCGGCCCCATTTTTTTATTCGCTCCATCAAGCTTACTGAACGCAGTTACTGCAAAATTTCCCGGCTAATCCACAGGCAGAAGCTTTCGACGAAATAAGCTGGAATAGGTTCGGTCGCGTGAAAAAATTGGATCATATTCTCCCTGTTGATAAATTATTTTGGCGGCGGCCCCTGTTGTTGAAAGCGGGAGCACTGTAGCTTTGGGATGGTGTTCGACGAACAATTTATGCTCCTCATAGATCCCCTCCATGCCGCCGACGAACACCGCTGCGCTGAAACGGCGGCTTTCGATCATTGCTTGCCTCATGGCCGTCAAACTGGCTTCTCTGTTGCCATCAACCGCTGGCACCATATGCACGTCGACGAACTCCGCTAGCTCAGGAGGCAATCGACCCTCAAAAAGCTTACTTTGGTAAATCGCCACCCTGTTGCGGTCAAGGTTTGCCTCGCGGGAAAAGAGAGCCAATAGCGGCGTTATCGCCGGATGGCCGCCGCACGTGATTCGTCCAATCGGCAACACTACTTCAACCAAAGCCTTGATTGCTTCCCGTATAGCAAGAACATCGGCGGTGTCGAAAAATACCCGATTGCGATCAGGCAAAGGCACGCTGGCAGATAGAAATATATCTATCATGCGGTGAGCTCCTTCAGAAGTTGTGGCGCCTTCGACATTTGCACGGCCCGGATCGGCAAATACGAGTCAAGCCAATCTAGGTGAGAGAGCCACGTTCTCAGTACACCTCTATTGTCGTAAATCACCCATATTTCTCTCGTCTCAACAGTGGGGTTGGTAATGGCTTCGAACACTTCGTTGATGCGATCAGCGGTTGGTATTCCCACTGCCGGTACGATCGCCAGCGTTCGATTGGACTCGGTTTTGAGAGAAATCCAGCCTTCAATCTGAACACTTGGATCAAGTCCCTCGTCGCGGGCGGCGTCGCAAAAGTTATCGACCAAATATCGGTGGCGGGCGGCAATTGCTGGTGCGCGTAGCCGTTCGACCTCGTCGCAAATTCTCGTCACCAATCCCTTCGTGGCCCAACGCCCCCGCATTGGAATAAATCCAAAGAAGTCCCGACGCCTAAGCTTCATGAAGTGGCTGAAGGACGATGCAGGGTCTTCCTTTTGCCCCGGCCATAGTAGGTGCAAGATTTGCACATTGGTCGCGTTTGCGCGCGCCAATTCTTCAGCCGTCCAACGACCTTCTCTGAAGCCAGGTGTGTCGATCAGCACCACGACATCGGAATCCGACATCCTGTGCCAGAGTTGTGATTGGAAATCTGCGGCTGGAGGCACTGACCTCACGTCGATGAAAACGTCAAAGCCACGAGCATCGAGCGCATCGTACAACCGATCGGCCAGCGGCTGAGACCCTGTTCGTTTGTAACTGATGAAAAGTCGTCGCTCACGTCGCAACAGCCTAAATGTCTCAAGGACTAGCGTAACGAGGCGGGTGATGCCTTCATCGTTGGTGCCCAATACAATAGCATTGACATGTCTGAGCTGCGGCGGAATTTCTGCATGAACCTGGGACAAATCCGAAACGACCGGAGCGATAACGATCGAGTCATCAATCAACTCCGTCACAAGTGCGGTATCGGCAGTGCTTTCCGACGAGCCGAAAAATACTGCCATCACCGGCGATTTTAAGCTGCGGTTAGAGGCGTTGGCATCGCTGAGAAACGTAATTGCGTTGCTCGGAATCCCGAGCCCCTGAAGCGCCAGATCAACGCTACGGCGGAGGCGAGTGTCATGCCCATGGACCGCACCCAGCAGGATAAGCTGGTAGGGTGATCTCATGCTTGAGTTCTCGCTCATCGGCCAGCCATTCCCGCAGCAGTTTCAATCCATCCGCCAATATTTTTCCTGCCATCCTGGCCTATGAAATCGTAACTCAGGCAGTGATTTGACAGTTGGACTACGCTATTCGTTTTTGGTGCTGTGAACCACAGATCACCCTCAGGAATCGCAAGCGTGTAATCTGCGTAGGCCACCCACTTTCCGTCCTTCCACTCGGCGAGATATATGCCGCGATCGGTTCTATAAAGTCCCATCTGCGCCAATGGATCAGCACCCTTTGTAGATGTCGCTTTGTCTTTATTCTGGACACCGTGAATGAAAACGGTTAGCAAGCCGTTTCCCTTGATAACACTGCGAGCAATTTCGTAGCGCACCCATCGCCGTGACCATGTATGGGTTCCAGCAAGGACACAAGTTACCGAAGTATTCTCCAACCCCTTGCGGAGAAAAGTCTTTAGTGCATCGTCACTCTCTTTTTTCGATGCCTCAAACACGCTGCTGTCAAAGAAGCCCCGGCTTTCCTCATCGGATTCCTTCACAACCCAACTGTTGCGGACATTCCAGGCGCGCCATACATCAGGCTCATAGTGAAAAGAAAAGAATGTTCTGCGTGGCATTTTGACTCCATCTATTACACTAAACCCAGGCAAATTTGGATGTAGGTGACCCGCATCCTCCACAGCAAACGACACCTCGCAGGATGCAATTCAGATATTGCCGGTTCATCGTGCCTTTATAGCGTCGCTGACCCAAGTTTCAATATTCGACTTGATGTAGTCATACACATTGGTGCTGGTGGTGTATGGCGGATCGTAGACTTTACCCGTGACAGCTTCTCCATCAACGGTGAGGCCTGTAAACGGATTAGATCCTTTCGACGACTGATTTCCGTCTGAGTCTTTCAGATTGTGGACATGGATGGCGAGTACACCCAGCCCGTCCTTCCAGGCTTTCTTTATCTCGTGTTTGACCCAGCGGCGGCTGGCAGTCTTCTCGCCCACAAGTACGACAAGGCATTCTTTGCCTTTCATGTTGTCGGCGATCCATTTTTTGATGGCATCATCGCCTGCTTTCTTGATTTCTTCCCATTTGTTCGAATCCAGTAGAGGCTGTTTTTCGATAGCTCCGATTTGCCGAACTTGCGACACGCGCCAACTATCCTGTTTATAGTGAAAGCTCAGAAAGCATTTATTCGCCATGACTTATCTCCATTTGTCGTTGGTGCTTCGATGAAGCAAATCTCGAATTGAGGATTGCGATAGTTATTTAACTGAAGTCGTAATTAATCGCTGGCTTGAAATACTTTCTTGTAAATTTCCTTACAAATGATAGCTGAAAGTGTGCGCCTGCGTCTCCGCTTCGCGGACCGCGCTGCTCCAGGTTCGCTATTCGCTCATCCCTGACGGGACTGGCATTCGCCAGCCTTCCAGGGGTCGTCTCAGAAAACGGAAAATAAAGCACGCTAAGCCGGTTGCAGCGGCCGTAGCGGCCTGAACTTGCCCGCGCCGATCTTGGCGCTGCTGCGCCAGAGGTAATCGCCGGTCAGGTTGATGTGCTCCCAGCCGAGCGGCGACAGGTACTGCAACAGGCCGTCATCGACGGCTTGACCGTGGCCACGCAAGGCGTTCGCGGCCCGCTCCAGATAGACCGTGTTCCATAGCACGATGGCCGCCGTCACCAGGTTGAGGCCGCTGGCCCGGTAGCGCTGCTGCTCGAAGCTGCGGTCGCGGATTTCCCCCAGGCGGTTGAAGAACACGGCGCGGGCCAGCGCGTTGCGCGCCTCGCCTTTGTTCAGCCCGGCATGCACGCGGCGGCGCAGCTCGACGCTTTGCAGCCAGTCCAGGATGAACAGTGTGCGCTCGATGCGTCCCAGCTCACGCAGGGCGACGGCCAGGCCGTTCTGGCGCGGGTAGCTGCCAAGCTTCCTGAGCATCAGCGAGGCCGTCGCCGTGCCCTGCTTGATCGAGGTGGCCATCCGCAGGATTTCATCCCAATGGGCGCGGACGTGCTTGATGTTGAGCGTGCCGCCGATCATCGGTTTCAACGCCTCGTAGGTGGCATCGCCCTTCGGGATGTAGAGCTTGGTGTCGCCCAGGTCACGAATGCGCGGGGCGAAGCGGAAGCCCAGCAGGTGCATCAACGCGAAGACGTGGTCCGTGAACCCTGCCGTGTCGGTGTAGTGCTCCTCGATCCGCAGGTCGGATTCGTGATACAGCAGGCCGTCGAGCACGTAGGTCGAGTCGCGCACGCCGACGTTCACGACCTTGGTGTGGAACGGCGCGTACTGGTCGGAGATATGGGTGTAGAACGTCCGCCCTGGGCTGCTGCCGTATTTCGGATTGATGTGGCCGGTGCTCTCGGCCTTGCTGCCGGTGCGGAAGTTCTGGCCGTCCGACGATGACGTGGTGCCGTCGCCCCAATGCTCGGCGAAGGGATGTCGGAACTGCGCGTTGACCAGCTCGGCCAGTGCCGCCCCGTAGGTTTCGTCGCGGATGTGCCAGGCTTGCAGCCAGGCCAGCTTGGCGTAGGTCGTGCCGGGGCACGATTCCGCCATCTTGGTCAGGCCCAGGTTGATCGCGTCGGCGAGGATCGTGGTCAGCAACAGGTTTTTGTCCTTGGCCAGGTCGCCTGACTTCAGGTGGGCGAAGTGCCGGGTGAAGCCCGTCCATTCGTCTACCTCCAGCAGCAATTCGGTGATCTTGACGTGCGGTAGGATCATCGCCGTCTGGTCGATCAGGGCCTGTGCGGTATCGGGCACCGCCGCATCGAGCGGCGTGATCTTCAGGCCCGACTCCGTGATGATGGCGTCCGGCAGCTCGTTGGCCAGCGCCATGCGGTTGACGGTGGCGAGCTGCGTTTCCAGCAGCGTCAGCCGGTCATGCAGGTACTGGTCGCAATCGGTGGCCACGGCCAGCGGCAATTCGCTGGCCTGCTTGAGGCTGGCGAATTTCGCGGGCGGCACCAGGTAGTTGTAGCGGCTCGCGTTTGAAAACGGGCGTGCTCGCATTCGACGCCGCTTTCGGCTCGAATTAACTGCAACTGACGGCGCGCTGATGCTCACGCTATCTGCAAACGAGCTTGCAATCGACGGCGGCGGCTCGCATTTCATGGCGGCGTGCTCGAATTAATTGCAAGTGAAATGCCGGGTTCCAAGCTATCCAAAATCAATAGATGCAGTGCCGGCTGCCCGCTAACGCCTCTGAGCGGTCAGACGGGGATTGACCTACGCCGCCTCTCGCACGAGACGGATATCGACTTCTCTGTCAACGTACTTCCATTCCTCTGTTGCACGCAGTTCGGAAAGCAATGCGTTGAACTCAGCCTCATGGGTTGGCGCGAACTCGAACCAATTGAGAAAATCGAACGGTTCATTTTCAGAGAGGTCGCGGCAGTGGTGGAGCTTGCGCGCTACTGCAGGCAAGTAGTTGAGCCCGATTTGGATGTGCTTTGACTTTTCGAAAACGCTCCGGCGCTCGTCTTGCGTGAATTCCCACCAAGCTGCGTTTTTTCGGATCGGTATCAACGCAGCGCAAGTTGCTTCTGGGCGCGCTAGCCCTTGCTGCTTCACCACAATTTCGTTCTTCTCTTCGCGCATGACATACCGTTCATTGCTTGTTATTCCGCGAAGTACCCAGGGTGCATTGGTTTCGGGCTGCAACTCTGAGGCAGATATTACGTTGAGCCTTTTGGCTTCAGGCAGTGACTTGCCAACTATGGTTTCGGTTCCAACGATCCGCCAAAGACCGCTGTCTCCGCCGACGAATGCAAATAATCGTGTATCCATTTCACCCCCTTCATGTGAGTGTGTTAACTTTTTTACAGCCTCAAAAAACCTATCTGCCCATCCCATGCTTGTGCATCATCGTCTCGCCTCGCTTAGCGTAGTATTGCATTACGCTTACCAGCGCCCCCAGTTAAATTGTAAATATAGCATCGAATTGGTCTGTGATACGACCGCCAGAAAATAGCCGTTTGTCGCCATTTCAAAAATTAATTGTACCGTATCGGTACGCCCTAACTAGGCGTCAGGCCGGAACCTTGGGCCGCGTCAGGATAGGGCCGATTCCAGCATTTTCTGACGCCTCGCCGGCAACCTCTAGGGCCTCAACCTGACAGGCCGTACGCTTAACGTACGATTTTTTCCGTTTTCTCTATCGTCCCCATCAAGGCTCTGGCCAGCACGATGCCCTTGTCGGTTTGCATGGCCAGCTCGGTCAGCAACTGGACAGCCTGCCGGTAGTGGCCAATCGTGAACGGCTGGAAGCCGAACACCGTTTGCAGCTCGACCAGGTGCTCGCGTCGGGTCTGCTCACGCTGCCCGTACTCGTCCCAGCTTTCGATGCCGACCTTGAGCTGGTTGGCGACCAGTCTCAGCAATGGCGGGAACGGTGGCTCATCAGCGCCAAGGATGACGCCGGGAAAGCGCAGGTAGCAGAGCTGCACCGCGAAGCCCAGCCGATTGGCCGGGCCGCGCCGCTGCCGGATGATGGAGAGGTCGCTTTCGCTGAACGTGTAGTGACGGATCAACTCATCCTTGGTGTCCGGCAACGCCAGCAGGCTTTCGCGCTCGGCGGCGGAGAGGATCGAACGGCGGGGCATGCGGTTTCCTTCTTCTTGAAAACGTAGGTTTGTGACAAGCCCGCCAAGGCAACCGGCGCGGCACGGGAATCAAGGCATTGCGATTCTCGAAAATAGTTCTTGAAATTCTATTCTTGATTGCATATCATCTCAACGAGTTTCGATAAGAAAGGATGCCCATGCGACCGTCTGTTGTGCTTGACATGAAGCGAAGCGCAGTGCGTGAAGCGGTAGGCCGCTTTCGCGCCGCGAACCCGCGCGTCTTCGGCTCGGTGCTGCATGGCACCGACCGGGATGGCAGCGACCTCGACCTGTTGGTCGATGCGCTGCCCGGTGCCACGTTGTTGGACTTGGGCGATTTGGAAGAAGAACTGAAATCGCTGCTCGGCGTTGACGTCGATCTGCTGACTCCCGGCGACCTGCCGCCGAAGTTCCGGGCCAAGGTGCTCGCGGAGGCGCAACCGATATGAGCGAGAACCGCCTGCCCGATTACCTCGACCACATTCAGCAGGCCGCAACCGATGCGCGCAGCTTCGTGGAAGGGATGGCCAAGGACGACTTCTTGGCCGACAAGCGCACCCAGCAGGCCGTCATCATGAGCCTGATCGTCATCGGCGAGGCGGCCACAAAGGTGATGGATGGCTACGTCGAGTTCACCCAGGCGCATGCCGACGTGCCGTGGCGCAGCATGCGCAATATGCGTAATCGCATGGCTCACGGCTATTTCGACATCAACCTCGATGTGGTGTGGGAGACGGTACAGGAATGGCTGCCGGCGTTGCTCCAGCAATTGCCCGCCGTGCGTCAGGATGCCGACGATGAAGACCGTAACGACAAAGGCATGGAGCCATGACCAATCAAGCCGCCGATGTTCGGCCCCTCTGGCGTGTTCGATCCCGCGACCTATGAGCCGCGCTCGGGCAAGACCTTCTGGATGGCCGCAACGGACGTGAGTTCGCTGGTGGGCAAGGAGGCAGCAGCCGACACGCTCATCGGCAACTGCACGACCGCACGACCAGCCTCCCGTTCAAATTCGAGTTAGAACTCATATCCAGCCTGTCTGGGGGCACTGTGAAAGAGGGATCTCCGATGACTGTTGAATCGAGAATATTTTCTGTAGCCGAGTATGTTCAGCCGTCCGAAGGCGAGCCTATTCGTTCCGTTGTGCTTGAAACCCGAGACTCAATTATCGTGGTTTGGCATGTCCATCCCGGGCAGGAAATTGCGGCTCACATTCATCCTCACGGCCAAGACACGTGGACTGTTTTGTCGGGAATGGCTGATTACTTTCAGGGCAATGGGATTGTTCGTGCCCTCAGGGAAGGTGAGATAGCCGTGGCAAGACCGGGCCAAGTGCACGGGGCGCGAAATACAGGTACCGAGCCATTTGTGTTCGTCTCGGTTGTGGCATCAGCCAATGCCGGTTTCGTATTGGCTGAGCGATAGAGCCCAATCTCTGGAGTTGGTCCAATGAGCGGTCGGGGAGATAGGTAACAGACATGCAGCGGACACGGCTGCTAAACCAGGTCGCAAACCTCCTTGCGTCGCAGCGTGCCGCAAGCGACGCGATCAATCGAATGGGGTCGGCATGAGACTGAACACCATCCAGTTCCCGACCGCGTAGCCGCCTGTCCTGCCGATCAGGTCTTGACCATCGACGCCTGGGATCAGTCCTGAATGTTCTTGGAGACCACTACGTTATGAGCCGCAGCCGCCGCAAAACACCCATCGTCGGGCACACGACCTGCGGCAGCGAGCGCGAGGACAAGAAGCTCTGGCATCAGCGCTGGCGCACCCGTGAGCGCACGGCGCTGACCAGCGCGTCGCCCGAAGCCCTGAGCGCCCATCTGCCCCTGCTGGAAAACCAGGCCAGCAGCGTCTGATCGATGGGCAAGGATGGCCGCTCCTACTGGCCCGTCAAGCGCCAGGCCGCCACGGCGGATCGCATCGCCAATCACAAGGGACGCAACCCGCAAGAACGCGCCTCCCTGAAAAAGCGCCTGCTGCGCAAGTGGATGAGCAAATGAAGCTCTCCTTCCATCAGCACATTGCGCTGTTCTGGATGATCGGTGCTCCGGGCGTCTTCGCGCCCGTGATCGAGAACGCCAAGCGGCCCGATGCCGGCGCCGTCATGGCGTGGGGTGTCGCGATCGTGGCGGTGATGATCCTCTTCACCCCTTTGCTGCTGCGCTGTCCACCATTCCGGCGCTGGTATGGCCGGACGGATGCGCTGTCGGAGCGGCAGCGCCAGGCGCTTGCCGAGCGCGGCCTGCGCCGCTACTACCAGACCGCTTTCGATGACGGCTACGTGCCCCGCGTGATGCCCTACGTGTGGCGCATCATCTGGACGGTCGGCGGGTTGATGGCTGTGACCGCCGTACTGCCTACCAACACCGGACGGCCAGCCTTCGATGCCTTGGTGGTCTTCTCGACCTGGTATCCGATAGGCGTGATGCTGCTGGTTTTCGCGTCGAGGCCCCTTGGCCGGTTGATTCGCCAAAGAGCACAGGAGCGGCGGAAATGAGCACGTCAACCATCGAGGCGCTGGCCAGCGCCTGGGCAAGGATTGCCGAGGAAGCGGAATTCCCCGCTGACTACGAGGGGACTGCCACACCACAAGCGCATCGGGCTAGCGAAGCTATTCAGGAGCAGATTCGGGAGCGCATCGTCGCCACCAACGACATGCGGCTGTTCAGCCTGCTGCACCTGCTGGGTCAGGCGTCGCTGCGCATGGAGCAAGCGCTGTGGCCGGAGGATTACGAGCGGATGACGCGCGAGGTTGAGGAAGCCCTGCGGCAAGCCACCGACGCCAACGCCAGATCGTACACCCACGAAGAAGTGATGCAGGCGATGCAGGAACGCATCGACCGGGCGCGAGACAAGCCATGTTGATTGGCTATGCGCGCGTCTCGACGCAGGATCAGAACCTGGAGCTGCAACGCGAAGCCTTGAGCAAGGCCGGATGTAAAAAGGTCTTCGAGGACAAGGTGAGTGGCACGCGGGCAGACCGGCCTGGCTTGGCCAAGACGCTCGAAATGCTGCGCGAAGGCGATACTTTGGTCGTCTGGAAGCTCGACCGGCTGGGCCGGTCGGTCAAGCAACTGGTCGATCTGGTCGGCGATCTGCACAAGCACGGTGTCCAGTTCAGGAGCCTCACCGACTCCATCGACACCGGCACACCATCCGGGCGGTTCTTCTTCCACGTCATGGCGAGCCTTGCCGAAATGGAGCGCGAGCTGACCGTCGAGCGCACCCGCGCCGGGCTGGAAGTCGCCAAGCAGCTCGGCCGCAAAGGCGGCCGCAAGCCGAAGATGACCGACAGCAAGATCGAGTCGGCCAAGAAGCTGCTGGCCAGCGGGGTGCCGCCCAAGGACGTGGCCAAGAACCTCGGCGTGTCCATTCCGACGCTGTACCGCTGGGTGCCAGCCTCCACGCACGCTTAGCGTGCTTTATTTTCCGTTTTCTGAGACGACCCCTTCCACATCCCTGACGCCTCCGGCCCGGCTTCCAGCTTCGGGCCTGCGCGCTTCGCTTGCGTGCGGTCAGCACAAAGGGATGGCCGTTGCCTTGTCCAGCCGTCTCCCCTGACTTCATCACCTTACCCGCGACCGTAGCCCGCTCCCGTGTGCCGTCAAGGCGCGCAGGGCCGTGTCCTCGGCTGCGCCTGCGGGCCGCACCAACCCTGCGCTTGTCTCCTTGACGGCCCCCGTCCGCGCGCTCCTTTGGCCGCGGGCGATGAACTCAGGAAAGACGGTGGCAACAGGGCCAACCGGGTTCCTCGTGCCGACCGCACCGAACAGCCGAAAGGCTGGGCTCCGAATCTAGGAATCCGGTGTGCGGTTTGAACAGCAAACCCTTTTCGTCAGGAGAAATGCAATGCAACTCGCATCCCGATTCGCTTCCCGTTCCCCGTCGCTGCGCAGCGATTACCCGCTGTCCGATGACCAAATCCGCCGTGTGGCCCCGTCCATCTTCGCGGACGCGCCGCACGAAAGCCGTTCCGAACGGTACGCCTATATCCCCACCGCCGCCGTGCTGGCGGAACTACGCAAGGAAGGGTTTGAACCCTTCATGGCAGCGCAAACCCGCGTGCGCCACGACGACCGCCGCGACTACACCAAACACATGCTGCGCCTGCGCCACGCCAGCCAGATCAACGGCGCGGAGGCTAACGAAATCGTGCTGCTGAACTCGCATGACGGCACGAGCAGCTATCAGATGCTGGCCGGAATGTTCCGGTTCGTGTGCAGCAATGGCCTTGTCTGCGGCGACACGGTGGCGGACGTGCGCGTGCCCCACAAAGGCGACGTGGCCGGTTCCGTCATCGAAGGCGCTTACGAAGTCTTGCGCGGCTTCGACCGCGTGCAGGAATCCCGCGATTCCATGCGCGCCATCACCTTGAACGATGGCGAATCCGAAGTGTTCGCCCGCGCCGCGCTGGCCCTCAAGTACGACGACCCCGACAAGCCCGCGCCCATCACGGAATCGCAAATCCTGATGCCGCGCCGCTTTGATGACCGCCGCCCGGACTTGTGGAGCGTGTTCAACCGCACGCAAGAGAACCTGACCCAAGGCGGCCTGCGCGGGCGCAGCGCCAACGGACGCCGCCAGCAAACCCGCCCGGTACAGGGCATCGACCAGAACATCCGCCTCAACCGTGCGCTTTGGCTGCTGGCCGATGGCATGCGCCAGTTGAAAGCCTGAACCCCCACGCGGCAGGGGCAGGCAGCAGCCCTTGCCGCTTCTCTCGCTGCTGCATCCCTAACCGCAAGGAGTTATCACCATGAACGCCGTTACCCAAACCGAAACCCGCGCCATCGAAACTGCCGCGCCGCTGGAAGTGGCCGACCCGAGCAAGAACCTGATTTTGGTTCCACTCTCGCAGTTGCTGCCGCGCCGCTCCAAGCGCAACGCACGCAAGACCCCGCGCCTGTCCATTCCCGAACTGGCCGCGAGCATCGCCCGCATCGGCCTGCTGCAAAATCTCGTCGTCATCCTCGCCGCCGATGGCGAGCAGTACGAAGTGGTGGCCGGCGACCGCCGACTGACCGCGTTGAAGCTGCTGGCGAAGAAGAAGCGCATCCCTGCCGACTACGAAGTGGCGTGCCTGCTGGTGCCCGATGCTTCGGCCCGTACCGTCAGCCTCGCGGAAAACCTGCTGCGCGAGCAGATGCACCCGGCCGACCAGTTCGAGGCGTTCGCCGCACTGGTCAAGGAAGGCCGCCCCATCGAAGACATTGCCGCCGACTTCGGCGTGACCCCGCTGGTGGTGCAGCGCCGTCTCAAACTCGCCAACGTCTCGCCGCGCCTGCTGGCCGACTACCGCGCCGGAGCCGTCACCCTGGAACAGTTGATGGCCCTGACCATCACCGACGACCACGCCGCGCAGGAAAGCGCGTTCTACGGTGCGCCAGAATGGCAGCGTGGCGCGTCCGCGCTGCGCGAACGCCTGACCGAACGCGAAATCGACGCCACGCATCCGCTGGTGCGCTTCGCCGGGCTGGACGCCTACACGGCGGCGGGCGGCGGCATCCGCCGCGACCTGTTCGCGGAAGGCGATGCCGGAACCTACCTGACCGACGCCACGCTGCTGGAAACGCTGGTGCGCGGCAAGCTGGATGCGCTGGCTGGGGACGTGCGCGCCGAGGGTTGGGCGTGGGTCGAAGCCGTGCCGCACATGAGCTACGCCGAGCGGCAGGCGTTCCAGAACGCACCGCGCCAGCGCCGCGAACCGAGCGCCCGCGAAGCCCGCCGCATCGCCTCGCTGCAAACCCGCCTCGACAAGATCGACACCGAACTGGAAGAAGCCTACGACGCCGAGGACGAGGACAAGACCGAAGCGCTGGAACCGCGCCGCGAACAGGTTGCCGGGGAACTGCAAGCCGTGGAGGAAGCCTTGCAGGGCTACGCCCCGGATGTGCGCGCCGTGGCCGGCGCCATCGTCACCCTCGACCGCAGCGGCGAAGCCGTGATTCATCGCGGGCTGCTGCGCGAGGCAGAAGCCAAGGCGCTGCGCACGCTGGAACGCTTGCGGCAGGGTTTCGGCAGCGCGGAAGGCGAGGCCGGGAACGACGACGAAGGCGAGGACACCGAGCAGCCCAAGGCCGCGAGCCTGTCCGACCGGCTGGCGCAGCGGTTGAGCGCGCACCGCACCGCCGCGCTGCAAATCGAAGTCGCCCGGCATCCGCAAGTCGCGCTGGCCGCGCTGGTGCATGGCATGGTGCAGAGCGTCTTGCAGGACAACCACTACGGCCACGACTTGCCGCTGGGCGTGAGCCTGAAAGTGCAAGACCGGCTGGAAGGCATGGCCCCCGACTGGCCCGAGTCGCCCGCCGCCGTCGCCCAGCGCGAGTTGCAGCAGGTCGCGGGCGAAGCGCTGCCGCAGGACAGCGCCGAACTGTTCGTCGCGCTGCTGGCGATGGAGCAAGGCGAACTGGTGCGGCTGCTGGCGGTATGCGTAGCGGCGACCGTGGACGTGGTGACGCCTCGCGCCACTGCGCACCAGCCGGGCGCGGAACTGGCGCAGGCTGTGGGGCTGGACATGGCCGCATGGTGGCAGCCCACCGCAGACGGGTATTTCCAGCATGTGCCGAAGGCCGCGATTCTGGAAGCCGTGGGCGAGTTCGCACCGTCGCACGCTGCACGGCTGGCGAAGTTGAAGAAGGCCGACATTGCCAGCGAAGCGGAACGGCTGGCCGATGGTACGGGCTGGATGCCCGCCATCTTCCGCACCGAAAGCCCGCAACAGGACGCGCAGGCCGTGGCAGTGGATGCGGGCGCCGAAGCGCCGGAGGAAGTCGCCGCCGTGGCGGATGAGCTGCCGCAGGCCGAGGCACTGGCCGCGTGATCCTGCACCGCAGATAGCGCCCCGGTTCCGGCCGGGGCGCTTCACGCCAAGGATTCCTATCATGAGCCGCAACACCACGGACCGCCCGCGCATGGCGGCGATCTATGCCCCCGGTACGGTACGCGCCCGCCGCTGGCACGGCGATGGCGACGTGCGCGGCTACCGTCCGCCGCGTGGCTGGACGGCCCGCGCCGACCTGACCGACCTACATCCCATTACCGGCCACACCTTGCCGCGTGCCGCGTGGTGGATTGTCGAAACCAAGGAATAACGAGCAGCACCGGCCCCAAGCCGTTCCGCCTTGGGGCCGGTGGTCAAAAATCCGGGGCGTCGGTGGCCGCGCCCGGTTCCAACGTCGAAGTCAAAATCGCCCCGTTGCCGCCTTCGTCCAGGCGGCAACGGGGCGGACGTGCAAGTGCCTTGCACGCGACACGTCCATCGGTGCCCGCTGGCGCGGGCAAGGTTTCGATGGCGCCCCGCCGCAATGGGCGGGGCTTGTAGGGCTACGCCCCGGCTTGCTGCGGCAGGTTGTGCGATAGCGTGCCGTCCCCGACGCTGGCGATTCGCGCCTGTACGTCACGAAGGGCGATTCACCGACACGCCACCCGGCCTCGCTATGGAGCATCCACACCACGCCTCAAGCATGTGGTCGCGCGCTGCGGCAGGGGCGCTCTGGCCTTGTCGTCGGGGCTTTGACCTGGTTCGCGTCAGGGCGCAAGCCGGTGCAGCCGTCACGCGGGGATGCCGAGTCGGCCATGTCTCCTTTCGGGGGCGGGCGGCCCGTGCGTCCTTGGCTTGTCGTGAATCCTGGCGAGGGAACGGCTACGCCTTGGGCTTCATGGCCGCAACCTTCCAGCGAAAACAATTTCCCCGCCGCTGCGCGGCTTCCTCGCGCGGCAAATTCTTTTCGCTTCCAGGTTCTCCACGGTGTTGCGACCGCTGCGCGGTGCGGCCAGCCCATCCCCCGCCGGCCGGATCACAACAAGGACGCACTGGCGCGACCTTGTTCAACCCGAAAGGAGAAACATCATGGCTAACATCGGCACCTTCACCGCAGAGAAAGACGGCTTCACCGGCCAGCTCCGCACCCTGACCCTGAACGTCAAGGTCAAGCTGGTTCCCAACGACAAGGGCGACAGCGAGAACGCCCCCGACTTCCACCTTCAGGCGGCCGGCCACGAGATCGGCGCGGCGTGGAAGAAGACCAGTGAGGCCGGGCGCGAGTACCTGTCCGTGAGCATCGACGACCCTTCGTTCCCGGCGACGGTCTATGCCCGCCTGATCGAGAACGAGGACGGCACGCACGACCTGATCTGGTCGCGCAGCAAGCCCAAGGCAGCCTGACGGCCGCCCACCGCGCCCCGTCCATTGCGGCGGGGCGCCGTGCTGCTGGCGCAGCACGTCACGCACGCGCCTACGGCGTGTCGCGTTCCTTCAACACCGCCTCCAGCTCCTGGCGCACCTGCGCCAGAAGCTGATCGGCCCTGCGCGTGCTGTCGCCGGCATAGGCCAGCGTCAGCAACGTGAGCGGATGCACGTCCATGACCTCGCACAGCTCGGTCAGCTTGTGCATGGTCGGGCTCTTCAGGTCGCGCTCCAGCAAACTCAGGTAGGTACGGCTGGACACGTCGGAGAACGCTTCCTGGCTCAAGCCGCGCGCTTTCCTGACCGTCCGTATTGCTGTCGCCAATGAGTCTTTCGCCGCCACCTATGGTTTTCCTTAGAAAACCAAGATGACAGCCGATTGCGCACTATAGGGCTACAAACTATAGTGCGCATTTGGTGTCGTTGATTTCCGTATTCGTGCCTTTGCAGAAATCCGCGTGGGCGGATTCCGACAGAATCTGGGAACCGCATCTGTGTCTTTCCTGGCCTGCGCAATTCCGCTTCCGCGTTTCCGTGCATGTACGGATTCGATGGCTTGCGCCTTCGTGCTTTCCCGCCAAAGCACGCATCCGCTTCGGCGGTTCCGCGCTTCGGTGGAAAATCGTATCCGTGCATCCTCGGATGCGTGGGGATTCGGGCCATGACCCAGCCGCTCGTCACCGCTGAACAGCGGGCGCAACTGCTCGCCGTCGGCGCGGCACGCGCCGCTGGCCGAAGCATCGACCCAATGCCGGCGGTGCGACTGTTCACCCCCGACGCGCACGCCACCTGGCTGCTGGCCGCGCTCGACCCGGCCGATGGCGATACGGCATGGGGGCTGATCGACCTGGGAATAGGCATGCCCGGCCTGGGCCATGTGAAGCTGTCCGATCTGGCGTCCATCGTCGGGCCGCACAAGCAACCTGTGATGCGCGATCGCTACTTCCAGCCCGTGCGGCGGCTGTCGGAGTACCTGCGGCTGGCCGAGGAAAACGGTTCGATCACCGACTGAGCAGTCCCAGCCAACGACGGCGCATTCTGACTATTTCAGTCTTACCCAAGACCTGATTGGTCTGAATCCGCACTCTTGCACCGAAGCGGTGCGCTTCTGATGCAAACAGTCATGATCTATGGCGCGGGCTGCTGCACGGTGCTCCATGCTGCGCACCATTTTTGTGGCGCGCAACCGTCGCATTCAGACGATTTCCGCAATGCCCTGGAGCCAATCGGTCTTGACACCGCAGTTACAGAGTACCCCGATTTCGATGACGACTTGATGGCGACTCGATAGCTCCCGCACAGCGGAATCCGTGGCGACGTTCCTGCTGAATGACAGGAGGCTGCGTCATGGCTGACCCGAGCGCCGAACACTGGTATCCGACCGCCGCGTATCTCTACATGCTGCACCTCGACGGCCCCGCGCTGGCGTGGGAATACCTGCGTCGCCACCCCGACTACCGCCGCGACTGGCTGCGCCGCCGCCGCCGGCCAGAGGCCGCCGCGCGCTGGGGACTGCGCCTGCTGGAAGATCCCGCCCTGGATGCGCGCGACGCGCACCCGGCCTGGTTCCCCGATCACGATGCGGTAGTGCAGCTCTACCCGGACGCCGACCCGCCGCCCGACGCGGTGGCTTTCGCGTTCTGGTGCCTTCCCGGCCAGAAGCACCTGATCCACGACGGCAAGCGCCTGGTGCTGCTGACACGCTGGCTGGGCTGCTGCCTGCGGCTGGTGATCGCTCCCGGCCTGGCCGACGGCATGGCTTACGCCTATGCCATTCGCGCCTGCGCCGCATCCTGCGGACGCTATCAGGCGCTGGCGGCCGAACTGGACAAGCTGGCCGCCGCTGGCGATGCAGCGCCAGCGGGAACGGCACGGTCGCGGCCGGCACCCGCTGCGCTGCTGGAGTTGAACACGCTCCAGGCGCTCGACGGCACCCTCGCGGGCGCGTCCCTGCGCGACGTGGCCGAAGGGCTGTTCGGCGTCGATGCTGTCGCCGCCGACTGGTACGCCGATAGCGCCTTGCGCGCCCGCGTGCGGCGACTGGTGCACCGGGGCGATGCGCTGATGCGCGGCGGCTATCGCCGCCTGGCACAGCTTCCGCCCGTTGCACAGGGACGCGCTGCATCCCCTGCAAAACGTCCCTGAGCAGGAAGCCTTGCTTTCTTGAAAGTGCCTCTATCCGGCCGCGTGGTGTGGCCGGGCTTGATGGAGGTACATCCCATGCGACCCGCTCCCTTGCGGCCTGCCGCCGCTGCTGTCGCTGCGCCCGTGCAGCCCCAACGCTACCTGACCAACGACGAAGCCGCCGAATACCTGCGTCTGTCGCCGCGCACGCTGGAGAAACAGCGCGTGATCGGCGGCGGCCCGAAGTTCCGCAAGTTCGGCCGCCGCGTCATGTACGCGGTGGCCGACCTCGATGCCTGGGCCGACCAGCGCAGCTACGAGGCCACGTCCGACCCGGAATATGCCGAGCGTCACGCGGGCGACTACCGTGATGGCCGCTGATCGTCGGCTCGCCGGTGGCCATCGTCATGTCCAGCCCATCGCTGCCGTCGGGGCAGCGATCGCAGCAGCGGGAACAGCTCGACCTGTTCCGCGCGCTGCCGGGCGACGGCATGGCGCCGCGCGACAGCCAGGACTTGATGGCCTTTCCGTTCTTCTCGCTGGCGAAGTCGCGGCGCACGGCGCCGATCGACTTCCGCAGCGGGAACATCACCATCCGCGTGGAAGGCACGGCCGAGCACGGCATCGCCACGATATGGGATGCCGACGTGTTGATTTGGGCGGCCTCGCAGATCGTGGAGGCGCGCGACGCAGGCATTCGCCCGTCGCGCTGGATACACGCCACGCCCTACGAAATCCTGCGCTTCATCGGGCGCGGCACGTCCTTGAACGACTACCAGCGCCTGAAAGCCGCGCTCGACCGGCTGCAATCGACCAGCGTGGCGACTTCCATCCGCGAAACCACCGGGAGGCGCTTGCACCGCTTTTCGTGGGTGAACGAATGGCGCGAGCTGGCCGACGCCAGCGGCACGCCGCTGGGCATCGAGCTGATCCTGCCGGACTGGTTCTATGCCGGCGTGCTCGATGCCGCCCTGGTGTTGACCATCGACCCGGCCTATTTCCGCTTGAAAGGTGGCATCGAACGCTGGCTGTATCGCCTGGTGCGCAAGCACGGCGGGCGGCAGGAACACGGCTGGCAATTCGACTTCCGGCATCTGCACCGCAAGTCCGGCAGCGCGGCGCGCTTCTCGGACTTCGCCTACGACCTGCGCGTGCTGGTCGCGCGGCAGTCGCTGCCCGGCTACGTCCTGGGCATCGAGTCGATGCCGGACGAGAAGCTGGAACTGCTGACCTTCCGGCCCGTGCCGTTCACGGCACGGGGATAACTGCGGGAAAAGCTGTGGACGGCCTCGTGCTATCAGGAGTGCCGGGTATCGTGCTATCGGGAGTACGCCTATCGTGCTATCAGGAGTACGAAAACGCCGCAAAGCCAGTAACGGCGCGGGTTTGCGACCCCTCTAACTTACCTAACTATAAATCTCTAACTTTTAGTAGAAACGCGTCGTTTCGGTGGACAACCACGAAACGGCACGGCCAGGCCGGCTTTCCAGCAGGGAGGGCCGCGCCATGATCTTCGCGTTTCTCAACCAGAAAGGCGGCGTCGGCAAGACCACACTCGCTACCCACATCGCGGGCGAGCTGGCGATGCGCGGGCTGCACGTCATCCTGCTGGACGCCGACCCGCAGGGTTCTTCGCTGGACTGGACGCAGCGCAGAAGCCAGCAGGGCTTGCCACGGCTGTTCAGCGCCGTGGGCCTCGCCCGCGAAACGCTGCATCAGGAAGCGCCGGAGCTGGCCCGCCGCGCCGATCACATCATCATCGACGGCCCGCCGCGCATCGCCGCCCTGGCGCGTTCCGCGCTGCTGGCGGCCGAGCGCGTGCTGATTCCCGTGCAGCCCAGCCCGTATGACCTTTGGGCCAGCGCCGAGATGGTGGCGCTGATCCGCGAGGCACAGGTGTTCCGGCCTGCGCTGCGCGCGGCCTTCGTCATCAATCGGCGCGTCAGTACCACCATCATCGGCAGGGAAGCACGGCAATCGCTGGCCGAACAGCCGCTGCCGGCGCTGCACAGCGAAGTGCGCCAGCGCATCGTCTTCGCCGACAGCGTGGCCGCTGGCCGGCTCGCCCGCGAAACCGCGCCCGACAGCGCCGCCGCACGCGAGATTGCCGTGCTCACCGATGAACTGCTGCGGTGGCCGACATGAGCAGCCCGCGCAGCAAGCGCGTCGGCATCGGCGCACGTCCGCCCGCGAATCCGCACGCCGAGGCGTGGATTCGCCAGGGCGATGCCGATGCACTCAACAAAGGCGACCTCTACACCGCACGCCTGACGCTCGACGTGACGCCTGCGCTGCGCGCGCGCATCAAGATCGCCGCCTTCGGCCAGGGCGTGACCGTGGCCGAACTGCTGCGCGGCCTGCTGGAGCGGGAGTTTCCCGACAAGCGCCCGGAGAACCTGCCATGAACGGATCCGCCTTGCCTGCCGCTCATGCGGCGACGGCTGCACCGGCTGCTGCGCCGCCGCCTTCGCTTTCGACGCTCGCCGACCAAGCTGGCAGCGTGCCGCTGACTCGCGTATCGCTCGCCTACATCGAACCGCGCTTCAAGCTCTACCTGCGCTTCGGCGAGCCGGCGCGCACGCTGCGGCTCGACCGCTGGCGGCGCTGCGCGGTGTTCCTGCCGCGTGCAATGTTCTGCCGCGTGCGCTGGGAAGCAAACGACTACGGCACGATCCGCTGGCAACTCATGGTGATGCAAGCCGCCACGCCGCTGGACGACATGCAGCGCATCCCCGGCGTGCGGCCGGGCGCACGCCTGCTGCTGCACGCCGAAGGCGAAAACGCGGTGCCTGCCGTGCTGGAACGCATCGACGGCATCGAAGGGCAAGGCATCGCCGCCATCGACGTGTCGCCCGCGTACTGGCGCACGCTGGGCAACCGTCTGGCGGCCCGCCTGGCGCTGCCCGAATACACCGCCGAGCGGCACGCCGCCTGGCTGGCCGGAAAGGCGCTGCCATGACGACCCAATCCAACACCACATGCACGCACGAAGCCGCGCCGCATCCTCGCTCGCGCCTGCGCGTTCGCATCGTGCTGGCGGGCTTCGCTGCCGTCGGCCTCGCTGCGCTGGCCTGGGCGGCTTTCGTGTCGCCGCTGCCGCGTCTGACCTACAACCCGTCCGACAGCGTGGCGGTCGGCTGGTATCGCATCGAACCGTTCGACCCGCGCACCGCCTCGCTGCCACGTCCGTTGTCCGTGGACAGCATCGTGCTGGTGCCGCTGCCCGACAGGGCCGCCATGCTGGCTGCGCAGCGCGGCTACCTGCCGACCCGCGTTCCGCTGCTCAAACGTGTGGGCGCGGTCGCGCCGCAACACGTTTGCATGGTCGCCGGGCAGGTACGCATCGACGGCGTGCCTGCGGCCGCCTCGCTGCCTGCCGACCGGCTGGGCCGGCCGCTGCCATCCTTGCAGCTTTGCCGCCGCCTCGAACCGGGCGAGCTGTTCCTGTTGAGCGTGACCAATCCGGCATCGTTCGACAGCCGCTATTTCGGCCCGGTCAGCGCATCCGCCGTGATCGGCGTCGCGCACCCGGTCTGGCTGGAGACACGCCCATGATGGCCGTCGATTCGCTGCACGTTGCCGTGCCTCTCGTCGTGCCATCGAGCATGTCGTTCCAGTGGCTGCCGCCGTGTCGTCGCGCGTGCAGCGCGGGCGCATTCGCGCCGCGCCTCGCGCAACATCCGGCGCAGCCGTCCAGCGTGCAGGTGTCTTGCCTCGAACGCGCCCGGCCTGCGGCCATTGGCGCGTTCGCCGGCGGGCTGGCTGCAAGCAGCGCAGCGCCGCCGGGCCGCCGACGCCCGGAGCGACAGCGAGGGGCAAAGGCGGAAGGCAAGACAAAAGGGGGCGGCACCTGTCGGCCCGCAAAGCCAGTCTGCACGTGGGGGTGGCGCGGCACGGCGCGGCTTCGCCGCCGTGCCGCTGGGGGCGCGTGGCCCGCGCCGATACAGACATGTCCGCGTGCTTTGCACGACCGGACACGCCGGAGCTTGCAGGGAGCGCAGCCATGACCGACCGCCGCGACGACGATTTCCGCATCCGCCCCAGCGCCCCGAAGAATCGCGGCCAGGGCTTTGTCTCCAAGGTGCTCAAGCAGGCAGGCAAGGCCAGCGGCGGCAAGTCCTCGGTGCGCCGTCCTGGGACGGCTGGCGGCACCGGGAGGGGCACCGGCCAGCGGCCCGGTTCGCGCCTGGGGCGCGGCCACACGGCGGCGCGCTTCGCGGGGGCGAAGCTCACGCCCATGTCGCGGCGCGTGACCATCAAGACGCTGCTGGTCAACCAGCGCCAGGCCAGCCCGCAGTCGCTCGCCAAGCACCTGCGCTACATCGAGCGCGATGGCGTGGGCCGGGACGGTGAGCCAGGCCGGGCCTACGGGCCGCAGACCGATGAAGCCGATCTTGATGCCTTCAAGGAACGCTGCGCCGACGACCGGCACCATTTCCGCTTCATCGTTTCCCCCGAGGATGGCGCCGAGCTCGAAGACCTGCGCACCTACACGCGGCATCTGATGGGGCGCATGGAAGCCGACCTGGGCACGCGGCTGGAATGGGTGGCTGTCGATCACTGGAACACCGACAACCCGCACACCCACCTGATCGTGCGCGGGCGCGACGACACCGGCAAACACCTCATCATCGCGGGCGACTACATCGCCGATGGCTTTCGGTATCGCGCGGCCGAGCTGGCGACCGAATGGCTGGGGCCACGCACCGAGCTGGAGATCCAGCAGGCCTTGCGGCGCGAGGTGGAGCAGGAACGGTGGACGAGCCTGGATCGCACGCTCAAGCGCGAGGTCGGCGACGATGGCCAAGTGCAGATCGAACGCTTCAACGAACCGCGGCTGCAACGCCAGCGCCTGCTGCTGATCGGCCGCCTGCAGCGTTTGCAGCGCCTGGGCCTGGCCGACGAGGTGCAGCCCGGCACCTGGGGCATTCATGCCGATGCGGAGAAGACCTTGCGTGCCCTGGGCGAGCGTGGCGACATCATCCGCACCCTACAGCGGGCCATGAGCGGCGCGCCGCGCGAACTGTCGGTGTTCGAGCCGGGTGATGACGGCCGCACGATCGTCGGCCGCGTGGCCGCGAAGGGGCTGGCCGACGAGCTGCGCGACCGCGGCTATCTGGTCATCGACGGTGTGGACGGCAAGGCTCACTATGTCGCGCTCAATGCTCGCGACGAGCTGGCGAACTATCCGACCGGCGCCGTGGTGGAGGTGAAGGGGGCGGCCGACGTGCGCGCGGCCGACAAGAACATCGCCGCGCTGGCGAGCGGTGGCCTCTACCGCGCCGATCATCACCTCGCCATTGCACAAGGTCAGGCCGTGCCCGGCCGAGATCCGCAGGAAGTCGTGGCGGCCCACATCCGCCGCCTGGAAGCCCTGCGCCGTGCCGGTATCGTGGAACGGGTGGCCGACGGGCTATGGAAGGTGCCGGACGATCTGCCCGAGCGTGGCCGCCAATACGACGCGCAGCGCCTGGGCGGCGTGGCCGTGGAAGTGAAATCGCACCTGTCCATCGAGCGGCAGGCGCGCGCGATCGGGGCTACCTGGCTCGACCAGCAGTTGATCGGCGGCGGCTCGGGTCTGTGCGACCTGGGCTTTGGAGCGGAGGCCAAGCAGGCGATGCAGCAGCGCGCCGACTTCCTGGCCGAACAGGGACTGGCCGAGCGGCGTGGGCAGCGCGTAATCTTCGCGCGCAACCTGTTGGGCACGCTGCGCAATCAGGAACTGGCGCAGGCCGCGAAGGATATATCCGCCGAAACTGGCCTGGAGCATCGGCCCGTGGCCGACGGGCAACGGGTAGCTGGCATCTACCGGCGCAGCGTCATGCTCGCCAGCGGGCGCTACGCGATGCTCGATGACGGCATGGGATTCAGCCTAGTGCCGTGGAAACCAGTGATCGAGCAACGGCTAGGTCAGCAACTTGCTGCCACTGTACGCGGCGGTGGTGTGTCATGGGAGATTGGACGGCAGAAAGGCATGTCCATCATCTGACGAGCAACCTGCTTCCGACGAGTCGAAACTGCGCCCATCCACGATCTGCATTCTCCCGCAATGGCGAGAGGCCAACTAAGCGATGCGAGGCAGCGTTAGATCAAATTTAGTCGCTGTATCGCTGGACGTTGCCTGCACATGTCCACCATGAGCTTCGGCAATTGATTTGACGATGGCCAGCCCTAGCCCTGCACCTGCGTTCTTTCGTTGGCGGGCAGGATCTACTCGGAAAAAGCGATCGAATAACTTCGGCAGATCAGCCTCCGAAATTCGCTCGCCCGGATTTTCGACACTTATCGTTGTCCATCGCTCATCTTGCGCCAAAGCGACTGTAATACGCGACCCATAGGGAGTATGACGGATTGCGTTGGAAAGAAGATTGTTGAGCGCCCGCAGCAACATCTCACGATCCGCCCGTATTGGTTCGGCAGCACCCTTTGCGTAAAGTGTGATGTTGCGGTCTTCAGCTAATGCCTCGAAGTAGTCAAACAAACCTCGGATCAACTCAGCCAAGTCGATTTCGCCGAGGCGGAGATTTCGAGGGTCATTTTCCGTTTGAGCTAGAAACAACATGTCGCCGATCATGCGACTCATGCGATCAAACTCCTCCAAGTTGGAGTAGAGGATCTCCCGATATTCCTCTGCACTGCGGGGTTGCCCGAGCGCCACATGGGACTGCGTAATCAGGTTGGTAACGGGTGTACGCAACTCGTGCGCAATGTCGGCGGAAAAGTGCGACAGGCGGACAAACCCTTCCTCGATTCTGGCCAGCATGTCGTTGAAGGCGACCACAAGTTCAGCCAGTTCTATAGGTACGTCCAGAGGATCAAGTCTCACATCTAGCTTTGAAGAGCGGATCGTGCGAATCTCCTCGTTGACCTTGCGGATTGGAAGGTGGCCCCATTGCACGGCCAGCCAAGCCACCCCGAGCGCAATGCAGAGAACAAGGCAGGTCGCCCACCAGAGCATGCGCTTGAACTCTGCCAAGAAATCGAGATGAAAGCCGATGTCCATGGCAGCGACGATGCGGTAGCCAGGTGCCGCCGAATCGTCGGCAGGCAGTTGTAGCGCCACACCTCGATAAGACCTCTGATTCTCTTGCCACACCGTCAAATCGTCGGCGGTGATGCGGTTGACCAACTTTTTGCTGCTGGCAAGTTTCGACAGGTCAGGACCCGGCGTGGCATAGATGGTATTGCCCGGCCGATCATAGACACCATAGGTCATCCCATGATGTCCTGCCACTGCATTGGCTAAATGCTGCCGCAACTCATCTTTGTCCATGTCATTAGCGATCTGTCGCAACGGCTCTGCCAAGGCCGTGACCACTGCGTCCAGTTCATGGGCGTCCTGTTGGGCAAAGTGGTGCTCCAGGGATCTAACGACAACCCAGTTGAACGCTAGAAATACCAAGGTAGTGGCAATGCCAACCAGGGCCGTGACCCTCAATGCAAGCGACGCGGGACGGCTTCGCCGTGGCTTATGGCGCGAGGTCATCATCAGGCGCATCGAGCGTGTATCCCATGCCACGTACAGTGTGGATGAGCTTTGGATTGAACGCATCGTCGATCTTTGCGCGCAGACGACGGATGGCCACATCAATGACGTTGCTGTCGCTGTCGAAATTCATGTCCCATACCTGAGACGCAATCAACGAACGCGGCAGAACTTCACCCTGTCGGCGTGCCAGCAGTTCGAGCAACGCGAACTCCTTGCTGGTGAGATTGATGCGCTGACCAGCGCGCGTTGCACGTCGGCGCGGCAAGTCCAGCACCAAATCGGCAACTTGGATGCGATCAGGCTGGCTCGGAGCGCTTCCGCGTCGCAGCAGCGTCCGCACCCGCGCCAGCAATTCCGAGAACGCGAACGGCTTGACGAGATAGTCGTCTGCCCCCAGTTCCAACCCCTTGACGCGGTCATCTACGCTGCCACGTGCGGTTAGAAATAGCACAGGGACTTGTTTGCCAGCATCTCGCAGCGAACGCACGATGCGCCAGCCATCGACATCCGGCAGCATGACATCCAAGACCACCAAATCGTAGGTCTCGCTCATGGCCAAGTGGTGTCCGTCCAATCCGTTACGCGCCAGATCCACGACGAACCCTGCCTCCATGAGACCTTGGCGGACGTAATCCGCCGTCTTGTTCTCGTCTTCAACGACCAACAGCTTCATCGCATGCCCCATGAAATCGCTGCGGCGTAAGGAATTTTGCCGCCCACGATGCCCCATTCATTTGCTTCTTAGGGGCAATGTAATAGTCGCTTCCTGCCACGAAGATGACGCGACCATTACATGAATGTAATCCAAGGGTCATTCATCCGAAAGTGGTCACTCCATAGCATGACCTCCATGCGTCGAACCGTGCCGCCCAAGACCAAAGGCGGCTCTAAAGACGACTTTCAAGTTATCTATGGAGGATTTCAGGCCATGCCGCCTCGTTCGCCCTTTGTAATCGCGCCCCCACTGGGCCTGTCTCGTCGGCGTTTTGTTCAGGGGCTGGCCGCTGGCGGCGTCCTGGCCGGGCTGTCCACCCCGGCGCTCAGGGCATTTGCCCAACAAGGCTCCGCGACGCGCGGTGCCGCCCCTGTGCTGAAGGGCACCGAGTTCGACTTGGTGATCGCCGAATCGCCCGTGAACTTCACGGGCAAGCCAGGCGTGGCTACGACCATCAACGGCTCGCTGCCGGCACCGACATTGCGTTGGCGTGAGGGTGACACCGTCACAATCCGTGTGACCAACAAGCTGCGTGAAGCCACATCCATCCACTGGCACGGGATCATCCTGCCGTATCAGATGGATGGCGTGCCGGGCATCAGCTTCAATGGCATCGCTCCCGGCGAGACCTTCACGTACCGCTTCAAGGTTCAGCAAAGCGGCTCCTACTGGTACCACTCGCACTCCGGCTTCCAGGAACTCACGGGCATGTACGGGGCGATCATCATCGACCCCGCTGGTGCCGAGACCATCCGCGCCGACCGTGACCACGTGCTGCTGTTCTCGGATTGGACCGACGAAGACCCGATGCGGGTGTTCACCAAGCTCAAGTCCCAAAGCGGCTACTACAACTACAACCAACCTACCGTCTTCGACTTCTTCCGGGACGCCTCGCGCGACGGCATGGCCGCTGCGATCGACAAGCGCAAGATGTGGAACGAGATGCGGATGAATCCGACGGATCTCGCCGATCTGTCTGCCGCCACGCTGACCTATCTGGCCAACGGCGTCACCCCCGCCGGCAATTGGACGGCGCTGTTCCGACCGGGTGAGCGCGTGCGGCTGCGCATGGTCAACGGTGCGGGCAACACCTTCTACGACGTACGCATTCCCGGACTGAAACTCACGGTGGTGCACGTCGATGGTGTTGACGTGGAGCCGGTGACGGTCGATGAGTTCCGATTCGGTCCGGGCGAAACCGTCGATGTGATCGTCCAGCCACGGGATGACGCTTACACGATCTTCGCCCAGGCGATGGACCGGACAGGCTACGCGCGGGCCACGCTGGCCGTGCGTGAAGGTCTTCAAGCTCCCGTGCCTGCCCTCGATCCGGTCGAATGGCTGACCATGAACGACATGATGGGCAGCATGATGGGGGGCATGGACCACGGCGGGTCCGGCCAAGCCATGGAGATGACGGGCATGACGGGCATGACGGGCATGACCGGGATGACCGGGATGGGCTCGGGTTCGATGTCCGGGATGGATCATGGGGCGATGGCTGGCATGAATCACGGCGCCATGAACCACGGTGGCATGGCGATGGATCACAGCCAACACGCCGCGGCGGCGGGGGGACTGGCCGTGCCCAGCACTACTGCTCGCCACGCTCGCACCGAGTATGGTGCCAGCACGGACATGCGCGTTGACATGGCGCGCACCAACCTCGATGACCCCGGCATCGGACTGCGCAACAACGGTCGGCGAGTGTTGACCCTCGCGGATCTGCATACCCCGTCGGGGCCGCTGGACAAGAGAGGCCCTGGCCGGGAGGTCGAACTGCACCTCACGGGCAACATGGAACGCTACGCATGGTCCCTGGACGGGCTGGAGTTCGGAAAGTCCACGCCGGTGCACTTCAAACACGGCGAGCGGCTGCGGGTCATTCTGCACAACGACACCATGATGACCCATCCCATGCACCTGCACGGCATGTGGAGCGAGCTGGAAAGCCCCGACGGTCGCTTCCTTGCGCGCCGCCACACCCTGCCGGTGCAGCCGGCACAACGCATCAGCTTCCTGGTGACAGCCGACGCGCTCGGCCGCTGGGCGTGGCACTGCCACCTGATGTTCCACATGGATGCCGGCATGTTCCGCGAAGTCGTGGTGTCTTGAACCCAGCGCACAAGGAAGACCAAGAATGTCCAAAGCACTCCCCACTCGCGCACTGGCCACGACGCTTCTGGCCCTGGTAAGCGTCGCCGCCCAGGCACAAGCACAGAACGACCATGCAGCGCACGGCCAGGCCGACGCTCAAACGGCCGCGCCATCCACTCAGACCGTGGCTCCTGCCGCCGACCCGCACGCGGGTCACGCGACGTCGGCGAGCGGCTCGACCGCGGCCCCGGCCATGGATCACGGCAACATGCAGATGCAGGGCGGGTCGGCGCCTCCTGACGCCCGCGATCCGCATGGCTACTCCAATGGCCTGACATTGGGATCGGGCGACTACGCCGTACCCGGTGTGCCGCGGCTGATGCTGGCCGACGAACACAGGTTCTTCTCGTTGCGCGGCGAAACCCTGGAACGCCGCTTCACGCGCAAAGGGGACGATTCCACGGCCTACAACCTCCAGGCTTGGTATGGGACGACCTACAACAAGGCCGTCGTGAAGGCCGAAGGCGATATCGCCAAAGGAAAGCTCGAAAAATCGCGTACCGAGCTTCTCTGGGGGCACGCCGTCGCACCGTACTGGGACACCCAGCTCGGCGTTCGGGTGGATAACGGAAAAGGCCCGAGCCGTCAATGGTTGGCTTTCGGCATCCAGGGCCTCGCCCCCTACTGGTTCGAGCTGAAGGCGACGGGCTACGTGGGAAGTGGCGGACGTACGGCGCTGCGTGTCGAAGGCAGCTACGAGCTGCTGCTGACCCAGCGACTGATTCTGGAGCCTCGTGCCGAATTGCAGTTCTATGGCAAGGACGACCCGGAACGCGGTATCGGCAAGGGCTTGGCCGAAGCGTCTGCTGGCTTGCGCCTGCGCTATGAATTCAGTCGCCAGTTCGCCCCCTACATCGGCGTGGAACGGGCGGGCAGCTTCGGACGCACAGCGGACTATGTGCGTGCCGAAGGTGGCCGCGCGCAGCAGACGCGCTGGGTGGCTGGCGTGCGATTCTGGTTCTAGAACCTTGTGGGTTTGATCATCTGATGAGAGGCAATCTATGAACATGCACTACGACAGAAGCCAGGGCAAAGTGCCGAGACGCCAAGCATTGATCGCTGGCTTGTTGGTGATGGCACTCGCAGGACCGAGCCTGGCGCAGAGCCGACCGATCGCCAAGGTGTGGAAGGACCCGAGCTGCGGTTGCTGCAAGGACTGGGTCTCACACCTGCAAGGCGCAGGCTTCGATGTGCAGGTTCTTGACACCGGGAACACGGCAGCGCGCACGCGGCTGGGCATCCCGCAGAAGTACGGTTCGTGCCACACGGCGCAGATCGGCGGCTATGCCATCGAGGGTCATGTGCCTGCCTCGGACATTCAACGCTTGCTGCGCGAAGCCCCGCAGGCCATCGGCCTCGCGGCGCCGGGCATGCCGGTCGGTTCGCCCGGCATGGATGGTCCGGCCTATGGTGGACGCAAGGACGCCTACGACGTGCTGCTGATCGGGAAAAACGGTAGTAGCACGGTCTATCAGTCGCATCTCTGACCATCCATCAACTCTTTTCCGTGGAGATATGCCATGCAGCATCAGCACACACAGACCCCCAGCGATCGTCCCCGGTTCTGGCGATCGCGCTACGGCGTGGCGTTCCTCATCATCGCCGCTGTCGCCGCGTATTTCCTGCTCAAGGAGCACACGGCACATGTTGCCGGCTATCTCCCCTTCCTGCTGCTGGCGGCTTGTCCGCTGATGCACCTGTTCATGCACCGTGGTCACGGCCACGGCGGACACGATCATGCCGCGCGTCAGGGTGAG